>WLFS01000038.1 GCA_009703635.1 Actinomycetota bacterium | reverse complement strand
GCTCGAATTTTGGCAAAGCTAAAGCGCGACGCGGAGACTTACCTGGGCGAGAGCGTGACCGACGCGGTCATCACTGTCCCTGCTTACTTCAACGACGCTGAGCGTCAGGCAACAAAGGACGCCGGAGAGATCGCAGGACTAAACGTCCTACGTATCATCAACGAACCAACTGCTGCAGCGCTTGCTTACGGACTAGATAAAGGCAAGCAAGACGAACTGATCTTGGTATTCGACCTAGGTGGTGGAACATTCGATGTTTCACTTCTTGAAGTAGGAAAAGACGATGACTTCTCAACAATCCAGGTTCGCGCAACCTCAGGTGATAACCGCCTTGGTGGAGACGACTGGGACCAGAGAGTTGTTGATCACCTAGTCAAGAAGTTCAAGGACACCACCGGTGTTGATGTTTCCAAAGACAAGATTGCACTTCAGCGTCTAAAGGAAGCAGCCGAGCAGGCAAAGAAGGAACTGTCGCAGTCAACAACTGCAAACATTCAGCTTCCTTACCTTTCTCTAACCGAGAACGGTCCTGCAAACCTAGACGAGACAATCACAAGAGCTCAGTTCGAACAGCTAACCGCTGATCTACTAGAGCGCACCAAGAAGCCATTCAACGATGTGATCAAGGAAGCCGGAATAAAGGTTGCCGACATCGCACACGTGGTTCTTGTTGGTGGATCAACTCGTATGCCAGCAGTCACCGAATTGGTGAAAACGCTAACCGGAGGAAAAGAACCGAACAAGGGTGTAAACCCTGACGAGGTTGTTGCCGTTGGTGCGTCATTGCAAGCTGGTGTTCTAAAGGGTGAGCGTAAAGACGTTCTACTTATCGACGTGACGCCACTGTCTCTTGGAATCGAAACCAAGGGTGGCATCATGACCAAGTTGATTGAGCGCAACACTGCTATCCCAACCAAGAGATCAGAGACCTTCACAACCGCTGATGACAATCAGCCTTCGGTTTCGATTCAGGTGTACCAGGGTGAGCGCGAGTTCACTAAGGACAACAAGTCACTTGGAAACTTTGAACTAACCGGTATCGCACCAGCTCCACGCGGTATCCCACAGATCGAAGTGACATTTGATATTGACGCCAACGGTATCGTTCACGTTTCAGCTAAGGACAAGGGAACCGCTAAAGAGCAGTCGATGACAATCACCGGAGGATCATCTCTTCCGAAGGAAGACATTGAGCGCATGGTTCGCGAAGCCGAAGAGCACGCTGCTGAAGACAAGAAGCGTCGTGAAGAGCAGGAAACCAAGAACACTGCCGAGCAGATGGTTTACCAAACCGAGAAGCTAATCAAGGACAACGACGAAAAACTTCCTGAGGATGTCAAGACCGACGTCCAGGCTGACGTCGATGCACTAAAGACAGCTCTTGCCGGTGAAGACATCGATGCTATTAAGGCAGCTAACGAGAAATTGGTTACCTCTTCCCAGAAACTAGGAGAGGCAATCTATGCGAGTGCCTCTGAAGAAACTCCAGCCGATGCAACATCTTCTAACGAAGACGTTGTTGACGCAGAGGTAGTAGACGAAGAACCAACGACAGAGAAGAAGTAATGACTGAGGAAAACACTTCCCCAGAAAACGCTTCTGAAAACATTGAGGGGCAGGCGGACACACCGCCTGCCAACCTCGATGAAGCTAGCGGTTCTGACGAACTTGATCAAGAACTTGCCGATCTGGTTGAAGAAACCGGACCGATAAGTAAAGAAGCTGAATTACTTGCTGATTTGCAGCGCCTACAGGCGGAATTTGTTAACTACAAATCCCGCGTGGAGCGTGACCGCGATCAGTCTAGAAACGCAGCCATTGCTGAAGTCATTCGCTCTTTCCTTCCAGCACTCGATGATCTTGAGCGCGCCGAAGCACACGGCGATCTTGAAGGATCGCCCTTTGTTGCGGTTGTGACAAAACTTCGAAGCGCCGGAGAGAAGTTTGGCCTGAAGCGCTTTGGTGCCAAGGGTGAGAAGTTCAATCCTGAACTTCACAACGCCCTAGCTCAGACCCCAAGCGCTGAGGTCACCGAAGCGACAATCAATGAGGTCATTGAAGCCGGTTATCAGCTGGAAGATCGCCTGATTCGACCAGCAATGGTCTCAGTATTGGTTCCTGAAGGAAAATAGCTAGATGGCATCTCAAGACTGGCTAGACAAGGACTTCTATAAGATCCTTGGCGTAGCTAAGGACGCCCAAGAAGCTGACATCAAAAAAACTTACCGAAAGCTAGCTCGTCAGTTCCACCCGGATTCCAATCCAGGAGACGCTAAAGCAGAAGCGAAGTTCAAAGAGATCAGCGAAGCCTTTTCGGTTTTATCAGACAAAGAACAAAGAAAAGAGTACGACGCTGTTCGTGCCATGGGCGGCGGAGCCCGGTTCACAGCCGGCGGCCAAGGCCAAGGTGGCGGATTCGAAGATGTCTTTTCTAATTTGTTTGGTGGGGGAGGTCGAGGATTTCCCGGAGGCTTTGGCGGCGGATTTGATTTTGGACCAGCAGCAGGGGTAGATCTAACCGCACGAACTTCGATTGACTTTATTGACTCAATTAAAGGCGCAACAATCAAACTTGCCCTGCAGGGCATGGAAGCACTGAATGTAAAGATTCCAGCCGGTGTGCTAGATGGTCAAAAAATCAAACTTCGCGGCAAAGGAAGACCTTCACCAAACGGTGGACCATCGGGAGATCTAATCATCACCGTGCGCGTAAAGCCGCATCCAGTCTTTACTCGCGATGGAGCAAACCTTCGCGTCACAGTTCCTGTGACATTTACTGAAGCAGCTCTTGGTGCAAACATTTTGGTTCCAACACTCGGCGGCGAACCAGTAAAGCTAAAGATCAACCCAGGTTGTCCTAACGGTCGAGTGCTTCGCATTCAAGGTCGCGGAGTTGACGCAGGCAACGCACGCGGAGACCTACTAGCAACTGTTGAAGTAGCGGTCCCATCCCACATGTCTGAAAAAGCCAAGAAGGCACTTCAAGACTTCCAGGCAGTTATGCCTGACGAAGACCCGAGAACTGACCTGCTCTCACGAGCGGGACTTCTATAAAGGAAAGGGGTAGCTGATGGCTGAGTTCGATGAGAACACACCACTGTTTGTGATTTCGGTCGCAGCAGAGCTTGCCCTGATGCATCCTCAAACTCTTCGTCAGTATGACCGCTTAGGTTTGGTTTCTCCTCGAAGGACCTTGGGTCAATCTCGTCGCTACACAATGCGCAACGTCGCTCAGCTAAGACAGATTGCAGCTTTGTCGGCTGAAGGAGTTTCCCTCGAGGGAATCAAAAGAATTCTGGAATTAGAAAACAACAACGCTGAGCTTAAGCAGCGCGTTCGCGATCTTGAGCAAGCACTAGCCAATGAACTAATGAATCGACCTGGTGCGAGAGTGTTTGCAGCTGGCGATCAGGGAGTCGAATCTTTGGCTGCTGGCAAAAGACCAACAAGAGCAACACAGGTTGTTTTGTGGCGGGCTCGCTAAATCTCGACAACCACTGGCACATGATCGCTCGGGCCTTCGCCTTTACGTTCATCGCGTTCAATGCTGGCTGACTTTACTTTTTCCGCAAAGGCTTCAGATCCCAAGATGAAATCAATTCGCATTCCTTCGTTTCTTGGAAAACGAAGCTGCTGGTAATCCCAATAGGTATAGCCATCTTGCACAAGCGGCCTCACGACATCCTGCAAACCAATTTGTTCGAAAGCTTCGAACGCTTGGCGCTCTTCCGGTGTGACGTGAGTCGATCCTGCAAAAAAGTTAATGTCCCAAACATCAGAATCTAAAGGCGCGATGTTGAAATCGCCCATTAGTGCCAAAGGCACATCCGGCTCGTTTTCTAAAGTTTCTGCCGTGACGGCAGCTAACCGATCAAGCCATTCGAGTTTGTAAGGAAAATGCGGATCATCTAGTGTTCGACCATTTGGAACATACAAACTCCAAAGCCGAATCCCATCGAAGGTTGCAGCGATAGCTCTAGCTTCCTGAACTTGCTTGAACTCAGGCATTCCTGAAAAACCGATTTCAATGTCCTCAGCTGGGATCTTGCTTGCGAAAGCAACACCATTCCACTGATTTAGACCGTGCATAGTGATTTGGTAGCCGGCATCCTCAAAAGCCTTATAAGGGAACTGATCTGGCTTGCATTTGATCTCTTGCATAGCCAAAACGTCTGTTCCACTGGATTCTAGGAAGCCAATAACCCGATTAACGCGGGTTCTGACCGAATTTACGTTCCAGGTGGCTATCTTCACTCCTTAAACTTAAGGCATGTCCGAATCCCCGGTTTCCAAAGCACGCCTTGTTGAGCTGATCAAGGAACTAGCCGTTATTCATGGGCCAGTCACACTTTCCAGCGGCATTCAAGCCAACTATTACGTTGATCTTCGTAGGGCCACTCTCCACCACGAAGCAGCACCTCTTATTGGCAAGGTGATGCTCGAGCTTTTGGATAAATCAGGGCTCAAAGATTACGACTCGGTTGGCGGATTAACCATGGGAGCAGATCCGGTGGCAACCTCCATCATGCACCAAGCATCAGCTCAGGGAAGAACCATCGACGCATTCGTTGTTCGCAAGGCTCCGAAAGATCACGGCATGGGCAGACAAGTCGAAGGACCTGATGTTTCAGGCAAGAAGGTAATTGTCCTTGAGGACACTTCAACTACCGGTGGTTCTCCTTTGACTGCAGCCAGAGCTTTAGAAAAAGCAGGTGCAACGGTGTTAGCGGTTGCAACAGTTGTTGATCGCGCTACCGGTGCACGTGAAGCAATCGAGGATGCCGGCTACCGGTATCTGTTTGCTATTTCGCTCGCAGACTTGGGTTTGTAATTGGCCAGACAAAAGGGCAGCACTTTGCCCTATTTATTAGTTGAGCTTTCAAACATCACCAGCGTTATTTCCGGCTCAATGGTTTTTATTGCGCTTCCCTGGCTAGCTCTTGAGATAACGGGATCAGCTGCAAGTGCTGGAGCACTGGTTGCTCTAACTTCCATTCCTGGAATTTTCTTTGGTCCGATTCTTGGAACTCTGATCGATCGCATTGGAAGGCGCATCAGTGGCTTTATTTCTGAGGTTCTGACAGCGCTAACCATTCTTCTAATTCCTGTTGTACACAGCTCAATTGAGATTTCTTTCGCGCTACTTGTCGCACTAGCACTAGGCCGAGCAATTGTTAGCCCAGCTTCTAGCACTGCAAGAAAGTCAATCATTCCCGATGTTGCAGGACCTTCCGGGTTATCTCTTGAGCGTGCTAACTCAATTCACGAAGCAGTGTTCGCAACAGGTTTTGCAATTGGTCCTGCAGTTGCCGCATTGTTTATTGGTTTGATTGGACCCTTCGATGTTTTCTATGTTGTTGCTTGTTTCTCCACACTTTCCGCAACAGCATTGTTCTTCGTTAGAACTAAAGAATCCAGGGGAGACGGAGTTTCTGAAACTGGTAGCTTGCTTCAGGACACAGTCCTTGGAGCTAAAACCATATTGAAAACCCCAGCAGTTTTGTTGGGACTGAGCTTTGTTATGACACTTGCAATGGTTTACCTTCCAACCGAGATGGTTGTTCTTCCTGCTCACTTCAACGCCCTCGACTATGCAGAGGGTCTTGGAATACTTATCTCCACCATGGCCGGAGCATCGGTTGTTGGAGCACTGCTTTTCGAGCGCTTACAAAAGACGTTCAAGTACTCAACTATTTTGAAGTTCGG
>WLFS01000037.1 GCA_009703635.1 Actinomycetota bacterium | reverse complement strand
CTTGAAAGGAAGCAGTGTCTAAGACATCGCGTACTCGCAGTAAGACCCGTCTGTCACGCGCACTCGGGATCGCACTAACCCCAAAAGCAGCCAAGTATTTAGAAAAGCGCCCCTATGCTCCAGGTGAGCACGGTCGCACCAAGCGCAAGGCAGACAGCGACTTCGCCGTTCGTCTTCGTGAGAAGCAGCGTCTAAGGGCGCAGTACGGAATTCGCGAAGCACAGCTAAAGAAGACCTTCGAAGAAGCAAAACGCGCACCTGGTCTAACAGGTGAGAACCTAGTAGAGCTTCTAGAGATGCGTCTTGACGCAATCATCTTGCGTGCTGGATTTGCTCGCACAATCGCACAGTCCCGTCAGCTAGTTGTTCACCGTCACATTTTGGTTGATGGACAGCGAGTGGACCGTCCTTCGTTCCGAGTAAAGCCAGGTCAGCTGGTTCACGTGCACGCGAAGAGCGAGAAGACTGAGCCGTTCCAGGTAGCAGCAGCTGGTGGACACGTTGACGTGCTCCCTCCGCTTCCTGGCTACTTGAGCGTTGAGCTAGAGAAGCTTCACGTCACTCTAGAGCGCCGTCCACTTCGAGCCGAAGTCCCAGTCACTTGTGAAGTTCAGCTTGTGGTTGAGTACTACGCCGCTCGATAAAGGCAAGAATTAGACAAGGAGGGCACCATGTCAGGATCTGAAATCGCTAGCTTAATTGCTGCGGGTGGATTCGTCTTGCTGGTGCTCTTCCTTGCAGTTCCTATTCTGAAGCTCGGAAAACTTCTCGACAAAAGTGCAGACTCAGTTTCTCTCATGACTGAAGAGCTAACACCACTGGTATCAGAGCTCACCGTCACCCTCGAAGAGACTAACCGTCAGCTCAAGAAGATTGATTCGATCACTACAGATGTCTCATCAGTCACAACAAACCTGTCATCTCTAGTAAGTGCCTTTACTGCTTCCGTGGGCGGAACTCTTGCCAAGCTTGCTGGATACGGTGGAGTATTAAGCAACCTACTCGGAAAGAAGAAGAAGTAGAGATATGAAGAAACTAGTTTGGTTCATTGCAGGCATAGCTATTGGTGCTGTTGCTGCGCGACAGATTGAAGAGAACCCTGCTGCTCGTAAGGCCTACGAGGAAGCCAAGGCTTCTGTTTCTGAGTTTCGCGATGCAGTACTTGAGGGATTCCAGGAGCGTGAGGCGGAACTTTCCAAGCCGAAACGCAAGCCGGCAGCTGCAAAGACCACCGCTGCTAGATCTAAGTCCGCTGCTTCAAAGAAGACCGGACCAAAATCCAAGCCTGCTGGTAAGTAAGGGTTTAAATTGAAGACCGCCGAGATACGTCGGCGCTGGCTCGACTATTTCGCCAGCAAGGATCACGAGATTGTGCCCTCTGCGTCTCTAATCTCTGAAGATCCAACCTTGATGTTTACTGTGGCAGGAATGGTTCCTTTCATTCCCTACATGACCGGTCTCGTGCCAGCTCCCTACAAGAGAGCAACCAGTGTTCAAAAATGTGTTCGCACGCTGGACATTGAAGAAGTAGGCAAGACCACCCGTCACGGAACCTTCTTCCAGATGAATGGCAATTTCTCATTCGGCGATTACTTCAAGAAAGAAGCAATCGCCTACGCGTGGGAGTTTCTAACATCTAGCAAGGCCAAGGGTGGACTAGAGCTAGATCCCGAGTTGCTGTGGGTGACTGTTTACCAGGACGATGACGAATCAATCAAGATTTGGCGCGATGTCGCAAATGTTCCGATCGAGCGTATTCAAAAGCGTGGCATGAAAGATAACTACTGGTCAACTGGTCAGCCGGGACCTGCAGGTCCTTGCTCAGAGATCTACTACGATCGCGGCCCGGCCTACGGTTCAGAAGGTGGCCCTGAAGCCGACGAGAACCGATACATCGAGATTTGGAACCTGGTGTTCATGCAGTTTGAGCGTGGACAGGGAACCGGCAAAGACAGCTTTGAAATTCTGGGTGAGCTGCCTTCAAAGAACATTGACACAGGCATGGGACTTGAGCGTGTTGCATTCCTGATGCAGGGCGTTGACAACTTGTACGAGATTGATGAAGTGCGACCAGTACTAGACCTTGCTGCAAAGCTTTCGGGGAAGACCTACGGCGCTGATTCAGATGATGATGTTCGCCTTCGTGTTGTGGCTGATCACGTTCGTTCAGCATTGATGCTGATAGGCGATGGCGTCACACCTGCCAACGATGCTCGCGGCTACGTGGTGAGGCGACTTTTGAGAAGAGCTGTTCGAGCCATGCGATTACTGGGCGTAGAGACCCCAGTTTTCAAAGAGCTGTTTACCGCTTCGAAAAATGCCATGAAAGCAAGCTACCCCGAGCTGGAAACAGATTTCGAGCGAATTTTGCGAACGGCTGTAAACGAAGAAGAAGCTTTTCTTCGGACCCTAAACTCCGGTCTTTTGGTTCTCGATGAGGAGATAGCCAAAGCCAAATCCTCTAAGGCTTCAGCCCTTACGGGGGACAGCGTGTTCTTACTGCACGATACTTATGGATTTCCTGTTGATCTAACCTTCGAAATTGCTCAAGAAGCTGGCTTGGAAATTGATAGAGACAAATTCACTTCACTGATGAATGTTCAACGTCAGCGAGCCAAAGACGATGCGAAGCAGAAAAGATCTACCAATGCTGATCTCTCGGTCTATGGTGAGTTCCGCTCTCATGGGATTACAAAGTTCACAGGTTACGAAGAACTTGTGTCAGGAGCAAAGGTCATTGGACTTATTCGCGACGGCAAGGTTGTCAAAGAGCTCAAAGAAGGCGATGTCGCTGAGGTATTGCTGGATGAGACAAGTTTCTATGCTGAGTCCGGTGGGCAGGATAGTGATTCGGGCTTCATCAACGGAGATGGCTTATCACTCGAAGTTCTTGATGTGCAAAAGCCTGTCAAAGGCCTTGTTTCACACTCCGTTGTTGTTAAGCGTGGCTCGGTCGCAGTCGGCTCAAAAGTCTCAACCGAGGTTTCTCCCGAGTGGAGACTAGGTGCAGCTCAGGCACACTCCGCCACCCACGTTGTTCACGCAGCGCTTCGCCAAGTCCTTGGTCCACAAGCTTTGCAATCAGGCTCTTACAACAAACCTGGCTACATGCGTTTGGATTTTTCTTGGAGTGAGGCTTTGTCTCAGGCGACAAGAACAGAAATCGAAGAAGTGACGAACCTAGCTATTCGCCAAGATCTTGCCGTTAGCGCTCAGTTTATGAGCGTGAAAGAGGCAAAAGATTTCGGAGCAGTAGCTCTATTTAGTGAAACCTACGATGAGAGTGTTCGAGTTATTCAAATTGGCGGACCCTGGTCAAGAGAGCTTTGTGGTGGAACACACGTTTCTAGAAGCTCACAAGTTGGCTTAGTTTCCATCATTGGTGAAGCTTCTGTAGGCTCCGGCTCTCGAAGATTAGAAGCATATGTTGGCTTCGAAGCTTTTCAAGCGCTTGCTGCCGAGCGCGCACTTGTGGCGTCCTTGACTGAATCGTTGAAAGTGCCTCGGGAACAGCTGGCCGAGAAGATTCAAACCACAGTGGACGAACTTCGCGCTGCGCAGCGCAAATTGGCTTCACTTTCGATGGAACAACTAAAGAACAAACTTCCGGAGCTTGCCCAATCTGCCAAGCAAATTGGTGGATCAAAAGTAGTACTTGAAAACATCGGAGCAGTTGAATCAGCTGACCAGGTTAGAGAACTTGCTTCAGCGCTGAGGGACAAGCTGGAATCCGACTCCGCCGTTGCTGCAATTGCTGGTATTTCGGGAGACAAGATCATTCTGATCGTTGCAACTACCAAGAAGGCGCGCGAGGCTGGAATCAGCAGCGGCAATCTTGTAAAAGTGGCCTCAGCGATTCTAGGTGGCGGTGGTGGTGGCAAAGATGACATCGCGCAAGGTGGCGGTCCAGAGGTAAACAAGCTTGCTGACGCTTTTGCTGCAATTGAGAATTCCATCAAAAACTAAATGGTTAGAGGTTCTCGCCTAGCCATTGATGTTGGGACAGTGCGAATCGGGTTAGCAGTTAGCGACCCGGACTCCATTCTTTCGACTCCACTGCCAGCGCTAATCCGATCGAAGCTTTTAGGTGAAACGCTCCAGGAGATTCTCAGCTTGATTGCCGACAATGGTGTTGTTGAAGTCTTTATTGGAGATCCGCTTTCACTCTCCGGTTCAGAAACCGAATCAACAAAGGATGCGAGGCAATTCGCCAACCAACTAGCGGAACTGACTTCCGTGCCTGTTCGATTAGTGGATGAGAGACTTACAACTGTGACCGCATCCTCCAAGCTTCGACTCAACGGCTTGAATGCTAAAGCCGCCAAGGGCTTGATAGACAGTGCAAGCGCAGTTGAGATATTGGAGCAAGCGTTGAACATGACTAAACAGTCCGGCAAACCTGCTGGTTCGCGAGCTGGGGGATTGCATGACTAGGGCATACATTCCAAGAAAGCGAAGACTCTTTTTCACTCTTTCGGCATTAGTCCTAAGTGTTGGTTTGGTTGGCGCAACCGTTGTCGCATTGAACTACGACACGCTTAGAGCCCAGTACCTAAAGCTCACGACTCTGGATTTTGAAGGCCCCGGAGAAGGTGAAGTTGTTGTCCGCATCGAAGCTGGCGAGGATGGATTAATCATCACTCAGAAACTTCTTGATGCGGGAGTAATCAGAGACTTTGACAGCTTCTATAGACACCTTATTGAGAACAACGCAGTCTTCTATCCCGGTAGCTTCATGATGCGTTTCGAGATGAGCAATGAAGCTGCCCTAAGCGTTCTTTCTAATGCTTCTAATGCCATGACCTACAAAGTGACTATCCCAGAGGGCTATCGAGCGGTGCAGATCTTTGACGAACTGGCAAATATCTCAGGTATTCCAGCTGATGAGTTTCGATCGGTTGCAAAAGACTTAGCTAGCTTTGGTATCCCATCCGAAGCACTAACGATCGAAGGATATCTGTTTCCAGCTACCTATAGTTTCGACACTGAAGCCAGTGCAACCGACATCCTCAAATCAATGGTTTCGCGCATGAAGGAGGAGCTCAAACGCCTTGGAGTGGCCGAAAAGGATTGGCATTCGGTCGTGACATTGGCGTCGATTGTTCAGCGCGAGGCCAAACTTGAACCAGATTTCTTCAAAGTTTCTCGCGTGTTTGCTAATCGACTCGAAATCGATATGCGGCTAGAAACAGACCCGACAATTAGTTACAGCTATAGCGGTAAAGACATGTCGGAGGTTTCCAAGGCGGAACAGTTAAAGCATGGATACAACACATACCTAATAAAGGGACTACCTCCTGGCCCAATTGCATCACCAGGGGCTCTTGCCCTAGAGGCCACTCTTACACCAGCCGAAGGTGATTGGTTGTTCTTCGTAACAATAAACCTTGAATCCGGCGAGACAAAGTTCTCTAGGACGCTTGCCGAGCATGAGAGTTATGTTGTCTTGCTGCGCAAATGGGAAAAAGAGAATCCAGGTTGGTATGAAAACTAGTTTTTCCGTTGTCGGCTCGCCAATTGAGCACTCCTTGTCGCCCGTTTTGCACACGGCTGCCTATAAACACCTCGGGCTTGGTTTTGTCTATGGGAAGAATGAAGTTCCTGCCGGGGGACTAGGAAACTTTCTAAGTTCATCCGATCTAAGCGGTGTATCCGTGACTATGCCACTAAAGAATGAGGCATTCGCTTTTGCCGCTAGTCACGATCG
>WLFS01000036.1 GCA_009703635.1 Actinomycetota bacterium | reverse complement strand
TGGCATGGCTTCTTTCTTGATCAGATAAGTACCTGGCTAGCCTATTGGCGAGGAGGCTATATCCAACTTGGAAGCCACATCCGAAGCTGCCAAAACTCATAGGGCAAATACATCCCTGTGTTCACTGGCAAAAAGAAGATAAAGGCCCCAATGACCAAAGACACAAAGCCTATGATTACCACATTGCCAAGAGTCTTGGACTTAATAAGCAGTTTTCGTCGCAGATGTTGAATCACCAAAACCAAACCCAGAATCAACCAAGGCTGGAAGCTCACCACATAAAACTGAAACACGGTGCGCTCGGACAAGACAATCCAAGGTAGGTAAAGACTTGCTGTTCCAAGAAGCACTAACCCTAAAACTCTTTCGCGGTGCCTTACGTATCGATAGATGATGTAGAAAAGGGCAGCAGTTGAGCCAATCCAGATAAACGGGTTCCCCAGAGCAGTGATTGCGCTCGAGCAGCCCTCAGTTATCTGACAACCATTTGTTCCCATTGGATACGTCTCGTAGAAAAATGCGGTCGGGCGAAGCCCAATTAGCCAACCCAGCGGGTTTGCTTCGTACGGGTGCTCACTTCTGAGATTCACATGGAAGCCATAAATCGACTGATGGTAGTTCCAAAGTGAGATCATCCAATCTGGCAGCAGCCCAAATATTCCACTAGCCGGGTTTTCGGTGGCCGAGTCACGCATATACCCACCGGTGCCAAAAATCCAACCAGACCAAGTCAAAAGGTAGGTTGCAAGTGCCGTGGGGACCAGGGAAACAAAAGAGTATGAACCCTGGAACATAATTCCCTGGCGCAGCCAGTTTTGCTCACCAGAATTTTTACGAAGCAAGCTCTCCGAAAACACAACGTATAGCCCAATGCCGGCCAGCAGGTATAGCCCCGACCATTTGATTGAGCTTGCCGCACCTAGAGCTACCCCAGTCAAGATAAGCCAAGGCCTAAAGATAAGAATTGAGTTCTTCGATTGCTCAATGGCTCGGGTAATTCTCACTCTCGATCTTTGCTGATCAATTAGGAACAGCCAAAACCCCAGCAGCAAAAAGAAGGTTAGCGAGGCATCCAATAGAGCTGTGCGGGAAAGCGTGATAGCCAGGCCATCAACGGCAAGAAGGAAGCCAGCCAGAATCGACAGCGGAACTGAACGAAAGAGCTTGAATGCCACCAGCATCAAAAGACCAACTGTTGCAATTCCAAGAATCGCGGTGCTAAGGCGCCAACCGGTGGCCTGATCGCTACCTGCAAGCCACATCCCCGAGGCGATGAGCCACTTACCCAACGGTGGGTGAACTACGAATGCTGCATCGCTCAAGTAGCCAGAAACATCACCTGATTGAAAAGCCACATCGGCACCTTCGGGCCAGGATTTCTCATGGCCTTCCGCACTTAGTGTCAAGGCGTCTTTTACGTAATAGGTTTCGTCAAAAACTAGCTTTGCTGGGTAGCCCAGATTCCAAAGACGCGTAAGTGCGGCAATAACCATTACGGAGGCAAATCCGATTACTTCCGCAATTGATCTTTTAGCCAGGAGCATAAGCCCATGCTAATGAACCTTGAGCTAAGGTTTCTGCGAGAATGATGCAATGCTCATTCTGGCCGCCACTCCAATTGGAAACATTGGCGATGCATCGGAAAGACTAAAGCTCACCTTGGCAGCTGCCAAAGTAATTGCAGCCGAAGACACCAGAACACTGCTCAAGCTTGCAAATCATTTGGGCGTAAAGCTTGCCGCAGAACTGATAAGCCTTCACGAACACAACGAATTACAAAAACTAGATCGCCTAGTCGAAATCGCTCAAAGCGCTGATTTGCTCTTGGTTAGCGATGCCGGAATGCCAACCATTAGCGATCCGGGATTTGCGCTGGTGCGAGCGTGTGCCGAAGCAGGCGTTGAGATCCAAGTTGTGCCGGGCCCATCAGCAGTTATTTCAGCGCTAGCTGTTTCAGGATTGTCAACCGATCGTTTTTGCTTCGAAGGTTTCTTGCCTAGAAAATCTGGAGAGCGCACAAGAGTTTTCGAGGCTCTAATTTCCGAAACTCGAACTATGGTCTTTTTCGAATCCCCGCATCGGATAGTTGATTCGCTGCAGGATGCAGCCAAAGTTTTTGGGCCTGATCGAAAAGCGTCGGTGTCTAGGGAGCTGACCAAGAAATTTGAAGAGACCAAGCGCGGCACTTTGGCAGAACTTGTGGATTGGGCCAAGGATCAAAAGGGTGAAATGGTGCTGGTTATTTCTGGTGCGCAGCCGGTGGTTTATAACCTTGAGGACCTAGTGGCGAAGGTTATCCAGCTCAAAAGTGAGGGAACTGGACTCAAGCAAGCTTGCTCGAGTATTGCTAAGCAGTATGGGGTTTCAAGCTCTGAGCTCTATGCTTTGGCTCTCAAACGGGAATAGCTAGCCCCGCTCGGTTAAGCTTGTACTCATGTCTAGCGTGAGCCCATCGGGAAAGTCGTTTTATGTCACGACACCCATTTTTTACGTAAACGACGCTCCCCACATCGGCCACGCTTACACAGAAGTCGCCTCGGATGTCCTTACCCGCTGGCAGCGCCAAAAAGGCAGCAACGCGTTCTTGCTTACCGGTACCGACGAGCACGGCGAGAAGATCCTTCGCACAGCCAGTGCCAACAATTCATCCCCGCAGGACTGGGCTGACAAGCTGGTGCACGATTCTTGGTTGCCGTTGCTTGAGACCCTGGATATCGACAACCAAGACTTCATTAGAACCACTGAGCCCAGACACAAGCAGAACGTCCAGAAGTTCTTGCAGGACCTGCACGACAAGGGGTTTATCTACCAGGGTTCCTACGAAGGAAATTACTGCGTCGGATGCGAAGAGTTCAAAACGGATTCCGACTTAGTCGAGGGTGAAGGCGCCTTTGCTGACGAACTTGTTTGCGCAATCCACTCAAAGCCAGTTGAGCGTCTGGAAGAAACCAACTACTTCTTTAAGCTCAGCGAATTCCAGCAGCCTCTGCTTGATCACTATGAGCAAAACCCAAACTTCATTCAGCCAGAATCGGCAAGAAACGAAGTTATCTCTTTTGTTAAGCGCGAGCTAACAGATCTTTCGATTTCCCGCTCTAAAGATAAGTTCGACTGGGGCATCGACATTCCTTGGGACACCAACCACGTTATCTACGTTTGGTTCGACGCACTGCTGAACTACATAACCGCAATCGGTTACGGCGAAGATCAAGA
This sequence comes from Actinomycetota bacterium, assembly GCA_009703635.1. The sequence continues at coordinate 2,639 of WLFS01000036.1, read as the reverse complement.
GAAGCTGGATAGCTTGTGGCCAGCATCAATCCAGGTAGTTGGAAAAGACATCTTGAGATTCCACGCAGTGATTTGGCCAGCGATGCTCATGGCTGCTGGACTAAAGCCTGCTGAACGAGTCTTTGCTCACGGCTGGCTGTTGGTTGGTGGCGAGAAGATGTCAAAATCTAAACTCACTGGAATTGCGCCAACACAAATCACTGATGTCTTTGGCTCGGACGCATTCCGTTACTACTTCATGAGGGCAATTGCATTTGGTCAAGACGGTTCATTTTCTTGGGAAGATCTATCAGCCAGATATCAATCAGAGCTAGCTAATGGATTTGGAAACCTTGCCTCGCGTGTAGTTGCCATGATTCACCGATACTTCGGTGGAGCAGTTCCAGAGGGCAAGAACCTAACCGAGGCTGACAAGAAAATCGCAACCGTTGCCGAAGCTTGCGTTCAAGCAGCCGATAAGGCCATGGATCAGGTCGCTATCCAGGACGCGCTGGTTGCCATCTGGGACCTAGTGGATGAGCTAAATGGCTATCTAACAGAGCAAGAGCCCTGGATTCTGGCCAAGGATGAAGCGAACCGAGAGCGGCTTGCCACCATTCTGGTCACCTCCCTTGAGGGCGTTAGAGCCTTGGCTGTCTTGCTTTCTCCCTTCACTCCAAAAGCCAGCGCAAAACTCTGGACGGCAATCGGAGGCTCCCTGGGCGATCTTGCAGATCAGGCACTACTGGAAGCTGCCAGTTGGGGACAGCTGAAGCCAGGAACTCAGATTGGCGAATTGGAATCGCTGTTTCCAAGGATTGAACAAGAAGAAAAGGCTTAACTTAAGCGCGTGAACGAGCACATTAGATCTCGGCAGTTTTTTGACGCTGACGGAAACCGAAAAAACCTTAGCTACCCAGAACTTCCAGAACCACTTTTGGTTGGAACCTACGACAATCACACCCACCTTGAAATAGCCGATGGTGATCAACCAATGGATTACCAGGACCACATGAGCCTTGCCGGTCAAGTTGGAATTCTTGGAGCGGTTCAAGTTGGTGTGACATTGGAAAGTTCGAAGTGGTGCGCTGAGGTAGCGGCGAAAGATTCTAGATTGCTCGCAGCTGTTGCAATCCATCCGAACGAAGCCGCTAAGTATGAATCCAAACAAGCCCTAGACAACGATATCGAAGGGATCGCTTCGCTAGCTCGTGAACCAAGAGTTCGCGCTATTGGCGAGACTGGTTTAGATTTTTTCAGAACTGAAGATACTCAAGGAATTGAGTTTCAGCAGTACTCATTCGAGCGGCACATAGATATTGCTAAGCAGCACAACCTTGCCCTACAGATTCATGATCGTGACGCCCACGACAAAGTGGTAGAAACTTTGCTTCGAAATGGCGCACCAGACAAAGTCGTCTTTCACTGCTACTCGGGAGATCTAGAGCTGGCAAAAATCTGCACCGATAACGGTTGGTATACATCCTTCGCCGGGAACATCACCATCAAGCGCAACCAGCACCTTCGTGACTCACTAAAGGCGATGCCTAAAACCAAGATCCTTGTTGAAACTGATGCCCCATTTTTAACCCCCGAGCCACTGCGTGGCCGCCCCAACGCCCCGTACCTTGTTCCAATCACTGTCCGGTTTATGGCGCACCAGCTGGGAATGGATGCCAACGAGCTCTCTGGCCAAATAGCCCAAAACACCATTGAGGTCTACGGATCCTGGGACATCTAATGGTTGAGCTACTGGGTTCAGGGGAGATAAGACGCTTAGCAGCAGAGCTTGATCTAAAACCCACCAAAAAGCTCGGGCAGAACTTCGTGATTGACCCGAACACCATCCGCAAAATAGTTGGTGCTGCGGATCTTTCCCCAAGGGACAAGGTTGTTGAAATTGGTCCGGGTCTTGGCTCATTGACTCTTGGATTGTTAGAAAAGGTCAACGCGCTAGCGGTTATCGAATTCGATAGCCGTTTGGCAGATCGACTAAAGCAGACCCTGGACCAAAGAGCTTCGGGGCATAAGTGCCACATCATCGCTGCCGATGCCATGAACGTCACCGAGTTGCCCTTTGAACCAGATGCGCTGGTGGCAAATCTCCCATACAACATTTCAGTTCCGGTACTTCTGCACTTTATGGAAACATTCCCAACCTTGAAAAAGGGTTTGGTTTTAGTCCAAGCTGAAGTTGCAGCCAGGTTGATTGCTCCACCTGGGTCCAAGACCTACGGATCTCCAAGTGCCAAGTTGGCTTGGTACGCAAAGGCTTCATCGGGGGGAGTGGTCTCAAGAAACATCTTCTGGCCGATTCCCAATGTTGATTCCGCACTGGTCTTTTTCGAAAAGCGAGAAGATGAATTCCCTAAGGCACTTCGCCTAGAAGTCTTTAGAGTTATTGACGGAGCATTTGCTCAGCGGAGAAAAACTCTTCGCCAGGCACTTTCGGATTGGGCAGGCTCACCTGCCGAGGCGGAGCGCATGTTGGTCGAAGCTGGAATCTCTCCCCAAGCACGCGGTGAAGATTTGATTATTGATGATTTCGTAAGGCTGGCGAGTAAGAAGTGATTTTTGAAACGGACTTTCGACAGTCAGCCGCGGCGCTGGTTGCGACAACATATTTCTCGGCTAGCGCGGCCAGGGTTTTCAATATTCTC
>WLFS01000035.1 GCA_009703635.1 Actinomycetota bacterium | reverse complement strand
TGCCGGATAGCTCGGCGATGTTAGTGATGTCCACTTGATTTTTCCCTTCCGTGGTTTTTCCCTGACGGTTGTCAGTTTTCTTTAGTGCTCATCTGCCAGGGCCAACTGAATGTAAACAGTTGTTAGCAGAGTGAACACATAAGCCTGTAGGAATGACACCAGAATCTCAAAGAGAGTAAAGGCGAATCCAAATATGAATGTCCCGATACCGAAGAACTTGAAGAATCCATCGGCGTAAAAGAAGAAGAACTGGGTTGCTCCGAAGCAAAGCACCAGCAAAAGGTGGCCCGCAACCATGTTCATAGTAAGTCGAAGAGCCAGGGTTACTGGTCTCAAGATAAAGGTCGACAGGAACTCAATTGGGGTCACCATTACATAAAGTGCCGGAGGAACTCCGGATGGAAACAAAGAGTTCTTAAAGAATGTAAATCGATGTTTTTTCATGCCCGCATAGATAAACGTGACATAGGCGGCAACAGCTAGAACTATCGGTAGTCCAATGACCGAAGATGCAGCGATGTTGAGCCCTGGGATGATTCCAGTGATGTTCATGCCCAGTACGGTGAAGAAAATCGTGGTTAGTAGTGGCAAGAAGCGGTCGCCATCAACTTTTCCAAGCTGACCGTGCGCGATCCCAGTGCGAACGAAGTTGAGAGAAATCTCACCCATTAGCTGGAACTTGGTAGGAACAAAGCTCTGGTTTCGACTGGCTTTCTGGAACGAACGGGTCCAGAGGTAGAACAAAATCAGCAAGAGCGAGACAACCAGCAGGCGAATCAGCATGATTCTGTTCAATGCGAAAGGAGTGCCTTCAAACGCAACGATTTCAGGGTAAAACTCCATTATGGAGGGTCCCTTGTAGTTACCGGATTCGTCGGTTACCGCTGCCTTGATAAGAAGGCTCATTGCGTTATCTAGCAGGGCAGGCTCCTGTTTCGGGGCGATTTATCGCGGCGATTTACAGTGTCGATGCCCCAGTCTTTGCGGCACCTGTAAAAGTGTAGCAAGAAAAAACTAGGCCTCGACCACGGGGATCCGGGCTGAAAGAACGGCAATCGAGTCGATAACCAGGGACCCCAAAATGGCCGCGACCAGCGTCAAAAACAGCACTGGGCCGTTTATGAACTCAGCCCCCTGAAGAGACCTCGCCAGAAGAGCAAACCCAATTAGCTTGGTAAGCCACCCACCCATTACCACTCCAAAAAAGCCAGCCAAGGAAAGCTTTCTTCCGATGATCATGCTCACCACGGTTAGGGCGCCGAAAGCAAAAGCCAGCCCTGCACCTATCAGTGCACTAACTACCCCGTTCATGCCCTCGACAAAGTATCCAGCCAGGGAACCAAGTGATGCGATCAAACCGGTCAGAAGCGCAGTTTGCCCTAATACGTTTTTGAATAACTGTTCAGCACTGGTTGATGGTTTCACTTGGACTTTGCTGCCTTTCTTCGACGCTCAATAACGGGCCACAATGTGAAGATCATCGTTGGAAAAGCTGCAACTATGGTCAAAACCAAAACCAGCTCAGCAGGGATGAATAATAACGCCAGAGCACTCAGTGAAATCACTGCCGTCCAAAGATAAAAAACCGTCACGGAGCCGGTATGGCTGTGACCAAAATCCTGAAGCTTGTGGTGGAGGTGCTTTCGGTCCGCCGAAAAAGGAGACTTGCCAGCACGAATTCTTCGAAGCACCGCAAGAGTCAAATCAAGTAGCGGCAGGATCAAAATTGCCAATGGCAATATCAAAGGCAGGAATGCAGGAGCCAAAAGCGAGGTCGAAACAGCGCCCGGGTCAACTTGACCGGTAACCGCCAAAGCTGAAGTGGCCATCAATAGACCCAGTAGCATCGCCCCGCTGTCACCCATAAAGATCTTGGCTTTGTGCCAGTTCAGTGGCAAAAAGCCAAGGCAAACTCCGATAACAATTGCCGAAATCAACGAAGCCAAGTTGAAGTAGTTGGTGGGAGAAGTTTGCTGGGCAAGCAGATAGGTGTAAATAAAGAACACGGAAGTGCCGATTAGCACTACTCCCGCCACCAAGCCATCCAAGCCATCAATGAAGTTCACCGCGTTTATGACCAAAACCGTGATGAAGATTGTCACCATGATCGAGACGCCGTAGCTACCAATCACCAACCCGCCGATTGGCAAAGAGACAATCTGGACTCCTTGCCAGGCCAGGATTCCAGCTGCCATGAACTGACCTGCGAGCTTGATGGTCCAGTCCAAATCCAAAATGTCATCTAGGACACCAATGATCGCAATCAGCGTTGCTGCCGCTGCGATGGCGAGTATGTGGATTGGGTCTTCGAATACAGAACTGAACCAACCAAGTGATGCGGCGACCGCAAGAGACACCAAGAATCCAATCAGCATCGCCAACCCACCGATGCGAGGAGTTGGATCGGTGTGGACATCACGTTCGCGAATCTCAGGCATGATCGAGTGTTTGCGGCTTAGGCGAAGTGTCAAAAATGTCGCAGCAAAAGTCACCAGCGCGGCAACTGCCATGATCAAAAGGTAGGCTCTCAAGCGCTAGCCCTCCAAGAATTCGCCAAGAACTGTTGCAAGTTTTTGTTGACTGAGTGCCCCGCGGCGAACAATTTTGACCTTGCCAGTTGTGACGATCTCTCCGGATGCGGAAACGGTGTCGACCAAACTCGTCATGTCAACAATTGTCGAGGCCTCACCCTTCGGGCTGGCTCCCCCGTCGAGGTAAACCTTGACCTTTGCTCCGAGAGCAACCTCAGCCTGTTGGCATGTGATAGCTGCAGGTTCGCCAGTCAGGTTTGCACTGGAAACTGCAAGCGGACCGGTTTCTTGGAGCAGAGCTAGTGCAATTTTGTGATCTGGCATGCGAAGTGCGACAGTTCCTTTAGTTTCTCCAAGATCCCAAGTAAGCGAAGGCTGAGCTTTCAAAATCATGGTTAGTGCGCCAGGCCAAAAAGTTGCTGCCAATTTGTGAGCTAGCTGTGGAATCTCTTGTGCAAGACCTTCCAAAGCTGCGGCGTTTCCGATAAGTACCGGCGGCGGAGCCTGACGATCTCTTCCCTTAGCTGCAAGAAGTTTTGCCACTCCCTCGTGAGAGAAAGCGTCACAAGCCAAACCGTAAACAGTATCGGTTGGAACAACCACCAACTCTTTTCTTCCAAGCGCGGCTTTTGCCAGTCTCATGCCTGTCAACAAATCGGTGTCGACGGAACAGTCGTAGATTCGCTCCACTGAACACCGCCTATTGTCTATGCCTTTATGGCCTTACTGCCGAAATCATCCGGTCTTTACCGGTTAGATCTGAAGCAGAAACCACTTCCTGCCAACCTTGGGTTAATAGTAGTTCACCGATTGCAGGGGCTTGGGTGTGGGCATGTTCAAGCACCAAGTGCCCACCGGGCCTAAGTAAATACCAAGCTCGAGTAGAAATCTGGCGAATCACATCCAGCCCGTCCGCCCCGCCATAAAGGGCAAGAGCTGGATCATGAAGCTGAACCTCTAAGTCAATTGGAACTGCGGCATCTGGAATGTAGGGCGGATTGGAAACCACTAAATCCACGCCTGCTTCAAGTTCTTCCAGCGCAGTTGTTAGGTTCTCGTTTCTAAGTGCGTTCGGATCCAATCCGTAGCGTTGATAATTTCGAGTCAAGAACGAAAACGCATCCTTTGATATCTCAACTGAATAAACAATCGAACCGGCAACTTCAGTATTGAGTGCAATGGATATTGCTCCGCTTCCAGAGCACAAATCCACAATTACTGGATTCTGGATTGCTTCAAGCTTTTGTTTTGCTAGATCAACAAGCTGTTCCGTCTCAGGACGCGGAATGAACACACCGGGTCCAACTTCTAGCTCCAAGTGCCTAAAGGGGGCAAGACCGGTGATGTGCTGAAGAGGTTCACGCTTTTCGCGTCTTTGAACGGCTTCTAGAAAATCTGCAAGCTTGTTCTCGGGAAAACTTTCTTCTGCAATTGCCAAAAGAGTTAGCTCTGATCGGGACGCTTCGAGAATAAAACACCCAAGCAGTTCAGCATCGACACTTGGAGACAAAACTCCCGCGGCGGAGAACTTGTCGATAGCTAATTCCAGCGCTTCCGAAATGAGCATTTACTTCTGCCCCAGTGCTGCCAGTCTGGCTTCTTCGTCAGTTTGAATTGCGGACTGAACTACCGGTTCTAAAGCACCATCCATAACCTGATCTAGGTTGTAGGACTTGTAGCCGGTTCGGTGATCAGCAATGCGGTTTTCAGGAAAGTTGTAAGTTCTAATTCGCTCGGACCGGTCAACCGATCGAACTTGAGATTTTCTTGCAGCAGACTGCTCGGCATCAATCGCTTCCTGCTTCGCTGCCAAAAGTCTTGCACGAAGCACGCGCATCGCGGCTTCACGGTTTTGTAGCTGCGACTTCTCGTTCTGCATCGAAACCACGATTCCGGTTGCAAGGTGAGTGATTCGAACTGCAGAGTCTGTGGTGTTTACAGACTGTCCACCGGGACCGGAGGAGCGGAAAACATCAACCCGAATATCGTTTGCGCTGATCTCGACTTCTTCAGGAGCATCAACTTCAGGGAAAATCAAAACTCCGGCAGCCGAGGTGTGAATACGGCCTTGGGTTTCTGTCACTGGAACGCGCTGGACGCGGTGCACTCCACCTTCATACTTCAGGTGTGCCCATACTCCCTCGGCAGGGTCGTTGGAATTTCCCTTGATGGCAAGCTGGACATCTTTGTAGCCGCCCAGGTCGGATTCGTTTTTATCTAGAATCTCGGTCTTCCAACCCTTTGAGTTGCAGTACTGGATGTACATGCGCAGAAGATCAGCAGCGAATAGGGCTGATTCAGCACCTCCTTCACCGGCCTTGATTTCCATGATTACGTCCCGACCGTCATCAGGATCTCTTGGAATCAATAGGCGACGAAGTTTTTCGTTAGCTTCCTGGAGCTTTTGTTCTACGGCAGGCAATTCTGCCGCGAATGCTTCGTCTTCTTTTGCAAGTTCTTTGGTCGCAGCCAAGTCGTCGTTTAGCTCAACAACCTGATGGTAGGCAGAAACGATTGCGCTAACTTCCGCGTAGCGTCGGTTTAGCTTCTTGGCTAAGGCTGGATTCTGATGCACTGCTGCATCAGATAGCTGCTCCTGAAGCGAGGCGTGCTCAGCCAGCAGGGGCTGGACTGAATCGAGCATTATTCTCCGTCGGAACCTGAAGGAATCGGCATGGACTTTTGAACCTGCATTAGGAATTCAACGTTGCTTGAGGTTTCCTTCAAGCGGTTCAGCACAAGCTCAAGAGCTTGCTGCTGCTCAAGACCTGCAAGTGCACGACGAAGCTTCCAAATTATCTTGGTCTCGTCCGGGTTCATAAGCATCTCTTCGCGTCTGGTTCCAGATGCGTTTAGATCTACCGCTGGGAAGATTCTCTTGTCGGCAAGTGCGCGAGACAAACGAAGCTCCATGTTTCCAGTTCCCTTGAACTCTTCGAAGATAACCTCATCCATCTTGGATCCGGTCTCAACCAAAGCAGTTGCAAGGATGGTTAGCGATCCGCCATCTTCAATGTTTCTAGCAGCACCAAAGAAACGCTTAGGTGGGTAAAGCGCTGACGAATCAACACCACCGGAGAGAATTCGACCGGATGCTGGAGCACTTAGGTTGTACGCGCGACCTAGGCGAGTAATTGAGTCCAAAAGAACTACAACATCGTGGCCAAGTTCAACTAGGCGCTTCGCGCGCTCAATTGCAAGTTCGGCAACCGTGGTGTGATCTTCTGCAGGGCGGTCGAAGGTAGAAGCGATAACTTCACCCTTTACTGTGCGCTGCATGTCGGTTACTTCCTCAGGACGCTCGTCAACTAGAACAACCATTAGGTGAACCTCTGGGTTGTTGGTTGCAATCGCGTTGGCAATGGCCTGAAGAACAAGTGTCTTTCCAGCCTTTGGAGGAGAAACGATCAATCCACGCTGACCTTTACCAATTGGAG
>WLFS01000034.1 GCA_009703635.1 Actinomycetota bacterium | reverse complement strand
CTAAAGAAAGTTGGCGACAGCGTCAACGTTGATGAGCCCCTTGTAGAAGTATCGACAGACAAAGTAGACACAGAGATTCCATCCCCTGTAGCTGGGGTAATCGAGCAAATCCTTGTTCAAGAAGACGAGACCGTTCAAGTTGGAGCGGTTTTGGTCATCATCGGTTCGGGTTCGGGTTCAACTGCACCAGCCGCAGCAGCACCTGTTGCCCCTCCGGTAGTTCAGGCTCCCCCAGCACCAGTAGCACCTCCGGTTGTTGCAGCACCAGTAGCACCTCCGGTTATCGCAGCGCCACCAGTTGTTGTAGCTGCTCCAGTTGTTGCACCTCCCGTTGCACCTCCAGTTGTCGCAGCGCCGGTAATCTCTGTTCTTGCCGCTTCATCAACTGATGCCGGATACGTCACCCCACTGGTTAGAAAGTTTGCTCAAGATTCAGGTGTAGATCTTTCTCGAGTTTCTGGAACTGGAGTTGGCGGTCGTATCCGTAAAGAAGATGTGATGGCGGCAACTTCTGCTCCAGTTGGATCTTCTGCTGCGCCAGCCGCAGCGCACGTGCCAGCGCCTGTCAGCGCACTGCGCGGAACTAGCGAACCGATGTCTAGACTGCGCAAGGTACTTGCCGAGCGTGCGGTTGCCTCAATGGTTTCATCAGCTCAGCTAACAACCGTGGTGGAAGTTGACGTGACTCGAATCGCTGAGATGCGAAAGAGTATCCAAGCTCGCTTCACCGCTGCCACCGGCACAAAGTTGAATTTCATGCCGTTTTTCTTCCTGGCAAGTGCCGAGGCCCTGCGCTCTCACCCAAAGCTAAACGCTTCAATCGAAGGCGAGACTATCAATTACCACCCGAGCGAGAACATCAGCTTTGCTGTTGACACCGAACGTGGTTTGCTAACTCCGGTTATTCGTGATGCCGCGTCACTTAGCTTGGCTCAGATTGCGCAGCAGATTGCAGACCTAGCTTCACGCACCCGTGAGAACAAGCTAAAGCCCGACGAGATGATGGGTGGGACCTTTACCCTTACCAACACTGGATCCCGCGGAGCCTTGTTTGACACCCCAGTTGTGTTCTTGCCTCAGGTAGCCATCTTGGGAACTGGTGTCGTCCAGAAGCGCCCGGTAGTTATCACCAGCAGCGACGGTCAAGAGTCGATTGCTATTCGTTCGATGGTTTACCTGGCTTTGAGCTACGACCACCGACTAGTTGACGGTGCGGACGCGTCTAGGTATCTAGTTGACGTGAAGGCACGCCTTGAAGAAGCGAACTTCCAAAACAACCTAGGGATTTAGTTCCTGCCCAATTTCGACTAAGTTTCCGTTCGCGGAAGCATCAAGGCGATAGTGCAACTTTCTTGAGCGACCATCATCGCAGTGAATTTGGCCCGTTACACTTTGAGTCGATCCGAGTGTTTGTTGGATCTCAAGGGTGAGTGTTCCAAGTTCTGATTGCACCAGCACTTCTGCTGAGCTAGTTGGTCCACGTCCTTCGAGACTTGGTGCTACCCAATCTCTAAGTTCACCAGCGGAAAGATCCATTGCACAAGAAATCTCTGGTTGCTTTGCATCATCCAAGATTTCTTGCTCTGGAACTACATTCGGTACAAAAAACAACCCCAAGCTCAGCAGTGCTATCAACACCGGTCCTACCAAGGTGCGAAGTTCGAACCGCTTTTTGATTCCCGCAGATACAAAGCCAACCTCAGGTAGATGTACCTCTTCGCTAGCGCTCTGTTTGGCTAGTTTGTTGAGGCCCGAAAGAATTTTTCGAGTTCTTTGACTATCAGGCGAAACTAGCCAGATACTTCCAACTTCTATAAGTGAATATTCAATTTGTGATTCGTCAAACACTTTGGCAATAGTTGGCCAACTGGGACCAAGCGTTTTTCCACGTGTGAGTAGATATTCAGTGCCGAGTTGATCGTGAGCTTGGTAGATACGGATGCTGGGAGCGGAAATGGGTTTTCCCAGGAAGTACCCTCGGGCAACCAGTAAACGCGCATGTATGTGCCTCATGGCTTCAAGCATCCCAAGGCACCCCGACCTCTAGTAGGTGGGATTTGCTTCTTGGGATAACTCTTAGACTTGAGAAGTGCCGGAATTTCTAACCGCAGGACTTGATCCCGATTTCGTGCCATACCTTGATGGGCTAGCCCTCCAAAGAACCATTCATAAAGAAGTAGTCCAAGGCACTAGGCCGGATACTTGCATTTTGCTTGAGCATGAGGGTGTTTACACCGCTGGCAAGCGCACCGAGGATTCCGAACGACCAGACGACGGCACAGAGGTTATTGACGTTGACCGCGGCGGAAAGATTACTTGGCACGGTCCAGGTCAGCTGGTTGGCTACCCGATCATGAGACTTCCTAACCCAATCGATGTGGTCGGATACGTTCGCTGGCTCGAGCAAATACTTATAGATGTCTGCGCCGACTTCGGTCTTGAAACCGAAAGAGTTGAGGGTCGATCAGGAGTTTGGGCACCGGTTGGCGGAACGCACCTAAAGATTGCCGCAATTGGCATAAGGGTTGCCGATCACACCACAATGCACGGTTTTGCCTTGAACTGTTCTAATTCGCTCGATCCATACGAGACCATCATTGCCTGCGGCATCAAAGACGCAGGTACCAGCACAATTTCTGCCCTAACCGGCAAGCTAGTCACCCCAGCTATGGCAGCCGAGCGGGTAAAGGCACGTCTTCGAGACATTGCTAAAGTTGAGATATGACCCAGACCGATCCTGGAACTAAGCCTGCAAAGAAGATGCTTCGCATCGAGGCAAGAAACTCTGCCGTTCCGATCGAACGCAAGCCAGAGTGGATCAAGACAGTCGCGAAAATGGGCCCTGAGTACCAGGCCATGCACAAACTGGTCAAATCAGAGAACTTACACACCGTCTGCCAAGAGGCGGGATGTCCAAACATCTATGAGTGCTGGGAAGATCGCGAAGCAACATTTTTGATTGGCGGCTCCCAGTGCACTAGACGGTGCGACTTCTGCCAGATTGATACCGGCAAGCCAGTGGCTTTCGATCCAGACGAGCCAAGAAGAGTCGCGGTGTCTGTTCGTCAAATGGAGCTTCGCTACGCAACCGTCACCGGCGTTGCAAGGGATGATCTTCCAGATGAAGGCGCTTGGCTGTATGCCCAAACCATTAAGCAAATTCACAAAAAGTCTCCTGGAACCGGTGTTGAAATTTTGGTTCCAGATTTTTCCGGAAAGCCAGAATTACTCCAGAAGATCTTCGATGCCAAGCCAGAAGTTTTCGCCCACAACGTTGAAACAGTTCCAAGGATTTTCAAGGAGATCAGACCAGCATTTAGTTACGAGCGCTCCCTAGATGTGTTGACCCAGGCCCGCAACGCAGGGATGGTCACAAAGTCGAACCTGATTCTTGGAATGGGCGAGACGCGCGAAGAGATCTCGCAGGCCATGATCGATTTGTTTAACGCCGGAACTGATATCTTGACGATTACTCAGTACCTAAGACCCACACCAAAGCACCACCCGGTAAATCGTTGGGTTAAGCCACAAGAGTTTGTTGAGCTAAAGCAAGAAGCCGAAGCACTTGGCTACCTAGGAGTACTAAGCGGTCCCCTGGTTCGCTCTTCTTATAGAGCCGGCCGACTATGGGCTCAGTCCATGAACAAAAAAGGTCTTCCCGTTCCCGCAAACCTCCAGCATCTGGCCGACGCAGCAGCCAAAGATGGCTTCGCGCAGGCCGTCGCTTAAATAAAATAAGGAAATCATGGCAGAAAAAGCACCAAAGGTCGAAAAAGAGCCAGGCAGAATTAAGCAGCTATGGCAGGTCTATAAGCTCACCGCTAAATCTGACAAGAACTTTGTACTGGCTGGCACCCTTGGCTTTATTGCTCCGCTTGCAATTGGTATTCTGGCTATCGTCTTGTTCTTTAGAGACTCTGCGCTAACTGTTTTTCTCTGGTCAATAACCACACTTTTGTTTAGTTTCCTAAGCGCCCTAACTGTTTTGTCACGCCGAGCTGAAAAAGCTGCCTTCATGCGCATAGCAGGCCAGCCAGGAGCAGTCGCAGCCGTTATAAGCTCAACCCTCAAGCGCGGATATTCAACCAGTGACATGCCAGTAGCGGTTGATCCAAAATCCAGAGACGCCGTCTATCGGGCCGTTGGTAAGGCAGGAGTGGTCCTGATTGCCGAGGGCAACTCCGCTCGAGTCAGGCAACTGATCGAAGATGAAAAGCGCAAGGTCTCAAGGGCGATTCCAGGAGTGACAATTCCAGTGGTCTGGGTCAATCAAGACCCTTCTTCGACCCCGCTGCACGCGCTAACTAAGACCATTTACAAGCTAAAAAAGGCCCTGAATCGGACCGAGATCTCGATTGTGAACAAGCGCCTGGCGGGTCTTGGCCTGAACATACCTATCCCTAAGGGCATTGATCCAAACCGGATGCGCCCTGGCCGCCGGATGTAAGTTTTACATTCCTGAAACATTTCAAGAACTTTCTGAAACATCCTTCTAGCTAGAGTTAGGGCTAATCGGAGCTTTCAGCAACCGCCAAGACATAACCGAAGGGAACCAACCATGTTCAAGACCGCCTCAGAAGTCGTGAAATTCATCAAGGATAACGACGTCAAATTCCTAGATGTGCGCTTCACTGACCTGCCTGGAGTTCAGCAGCACTTCAACCTACCTGCTGCAATGATCGACGAGCAGTTCTTTATCGATGGCCAGCTGTTCGACGGATCTTCAATCCGCGGTTTCGCTTCGATTCATGAATCAGACATGCAGCTAATTCCTGATGTCACAACTGCTTACCTGGATGCTTTCCGAGTTGAGAAGACCCTGATTATGGTCTTCGACATTTACAACCCAAGAAACGGTGAGATCTACGGTCGCGATCCACGTCAGGTTGCTAAGAAAGCTCAGGCCTACCTAAACACCACAGGTCTAGCTGACACTGCTTATTTTGCTCCTGAAGCAGAGTTTTTCATCTTCGACGATGTTCGCTACGAGAACAAACAGAACACCGCCTACCATTTCATCGACAGCTCAGAGGCTGCTTGGAACTCCGGTAGCAAGGAAGAAGGCGGAAACCTTGCCAACAAGACCCCTTACAAGGGTGGCTACTTCCCAGTGTCACCGGTTGACCAGCATGTAGACATGCGAGACCAGATCGTTCTAGAACTTGAGGCAGCCGGTCTTTCAGTGGAGCGCAGCCACCACGAAGTTGGAACTGCAGGTCAAGGAGAAATCAACTACCGATTTAACACTTTGCTAAATGCAGGCGATGACATTCTGAAGTTTAAGTACATCGTGAAAAACGTTGCTCACTCATTTGGCAAGACCGCAACATTCATGCCTAAGCCACTATTTGGCGACAACGGTTCTGGAATGCACGTTCACCAGTCACTTTGGAAAGACGGTAAGCCACTGTTCTATGACGAGTCTGGCTACGGAGGCCTAAGCGACATGGCTCGTTGGTACATTGGTGGAATCCTAAAGCACGCTCCAAGCTTGCTAGCTTTCACTAACCCAAGCGTGAACTCATACCACCGACTAGTACCTGGCTTCGAAGCACCAGTGAACCTGGTTTACTCGGCTGGAAACCGCTCCGCTGCAATTCGAATTCCGATGACCGGAACTAACCCGAAGGCAAAGCGAATTGAGTTCCGTGCTCCAGATGCATCTTCAAACCCATACCTGGCATTCGCAGCAATGCTGATGGCAGGACTTGATGGAATCAAGAACCGCATCGAGCCACACGAGCCAGTGGACAAGGACCTCTACGAACTGCCACCAGAGGAAGCCAAGCTAATCCCTCAGGTTCCAGGAACTCTAGAAGAAGTACTTCAGGCTCTCGAGAAGGACCACGACTACCTGCTTGCAGGAGATGTGTTCACCAAGGACCTAATCGAAACCTGGATCGACTACAAGCGTGAGAAGGAAATTGCACCTCTTGCAATGAGACCTCACCCTTACGAGTTCGAGCTTTACTACGGCGTTTAGTCGAAGAACAATTTCTCAAAAACAGCGCGTCCGCGACGGGTGGCAGCTAGATAGTCTTGCTCAAGACTGCTAGCT
>WLFS01000033.1 GCA_009703635.1 Actinomycetota bacterium | reverse complement strand
GATGTGATTTTGATTCACGATGAAACCCACACCCTTTCGGAAGGTGTTGGCGGAATGACAAGACGACGCAAGCTAAAGCCAGATGCTGTAGTTCTTGGAAAAACCATTGGAGCCGGAATTCCTGCTGGCGCCTTTGGTATGACCAAGGAACTTTCGGCCAGAATTTCCTCCTCTTTGCACCTAGAGCACATCGACGTCGGTGGAGTCGGTGGCACCTTGGCAGGAAACGCACTCTCGATGGCCTCGGTGCGTGCCACCCTCACTGAAGTTCTTACCCAAGAGGCATTTGCTCGAATGGAGCAGCTCTGCTCTGTTTGGACCAAGGATGTTCAACAAATCATTGATGAGTATCAGATCCCTTGGCAGGTATCCCAACTGGGCTGCCGCGCTGAATACAGCTTTAGGGCAACTGCCCCTAGAACCGGTAAAGAAGCTGCGGATGCTGATGACTTCGAACTGCAGCAATACCTGCACCTACACGCGCTAAACCGCGGAATTTTGATGACGCCATTTCACAACATGGCATTGATTTCGCCGGCCACAACACTTGAGGACGTAAAGCGTCACACAGAGCACTTCAGGGATGCAGCTAAGGCGCTATTCGCCTAGTTCTTTTTGGCTAGAGCTTTGGCTCGCATTGCTCCACCGATCTGGAACACCAACACCAACGCAATTGCAAAGATAAACACAGCCGAACCAATAACGTTTGCCTCTGGCGGTATTCCTCGAACAGCAGCAGCGAAGACATACTTAGGGAAAGTCACTTCGGTACCGGAGTTGAAGGCCGTGATGATGTAATCATCGAAGCTCAAAGCAAAAGCCAAAAGTGCCGCGGCCATGATTCCAGGAAGCAGCAGAGGCAAAGTAATCTTGGCAAACACCTGAACCGGTGGTGCGTAAAGATCGCGTCCGGCCTCCTCAAGTTTTGGATCTAGGGTCGCGATTCTTGCCTTCACGGTCACAACCACAAAGCTCAGGGTGAACAGAATGTGGGCAACGATTACAGTTCCTATTCCCTTAGGAATACCAACGTTCAAGAACTGGGCCGCAAGACCTGCGCCCATAACAATCTCAGGAGTTGCTAGAGGTAGAAACAAGAGCAGGTTTGTGGTCGATCGAAACTTGAATTCATACCGTGTGACCGCAATTGCCAACATGGTTCCAAGGATTGTTGAAACAATTGTGGCAATTGTTGCAATCAGGATCGAGTTTCCAAAAGCCAAGCAGACGTCGATGTTGTTGCACACGCCGGTCCAGTTATCGAAAGTGAAGCCCTGCCAACCTGTGGTGTTCTTGAACGGGTCATTGAAAGAGAAAACGAATGTGTAGGCAATTGGGATCATCAAGAACACAAAAGCAAGAATTGTGTAGGTAGGTAGTAGGTACTTGCCGAGGCTGAATCTGTTCATAGCAGATCCTCTGTTCCAGTGCGCCGAATATATACCGCAACCAAAACAACGATGGCAGCCATCAACATCACAGAAAGCGCAGATGCACTCGGGTAATCCTGGATTCTCAAGAAGTTGGATTCAATCACGTTTCCGAGCATGGCCGTATTCGGGCTTCCAAGAAAAGATCTGCTGGCGGTGACGTAGTCACCGGCGATTGGAATAAATGTAAGCAGCGTTCCGGATGTGATACCCGGGATTGATAGTGGGAAGGTGACCTTCCAGAAAGTGTTAGCCGGCTTGGCGTATAGGTCGCTACCTGCTTCAAGCAAAGCGGTGTCTAGACGCTCAAGGTTTGTGTATAGAGGCAAGGTCATAAATGGAATGAAGTTATAGACCAGACCGAAGATGACAACCATCGGAGTTCCGAGCAGGAACTCATCTTGAGCCATTATCGAAGTGTCCCTTAGCAAAGTCGATAGCCAAGAGTCCTGACCGAAGATTTCCTTCCAAGCGAAGGTTCTAAGTAGAAAGCTGATGAAAAACGGGGCGATAACCAGAGTCAGCATTAGACCTTGAAGAATTGGGTAGTTTCTTGCCTTTACGGCAATGAAGTAAGCAATCGGATAGCTAAATGCCAAAGCCAGCAGGGTTGCGACGGTTGCGTAAATAAATGAGCGAACGATTTGCTCTAGGTACTCGCCCGTTACGAAGGCGTAGTTTCCAATTTCAAAACCTGCTTGGTACTGACCGATTCCACCGCCAGGAATTGGGGCCTGAAGCGAGGTCGTGATAAGCGATACAAAAGGTGTGATGAAAAATAGCCCGAGGTAAATCATTCCTGGCAGGAGCAGAAGCAAAACAATTCTTGATTTTTTAGGTTGGCCAGCCGCTGAGATTTTTCCCCTAGTAGCTACCTGAGCCATTGCTTACTTACCCTCTTGGGCTTCTGCAGGTAGGTCAGAAAGGCCGAAGCTGTGCTCCACCTTCCAGCTAACCCAAACCTTTGCACCCAGCTCGGTCACAGGAGACTTACCAACGTTCTGAGCGAACACTGTCACTTTGCCAATCTGTGGGATCTCGATCAGGTATTGGTTGCTAACGCCAGTAAATCGAATGTCGATGATTTCTCCAGGACCAATGATGTTCAAGCCAGCCGAAGCATCGGGAGCCTGGTCCTCGTGGAAAGTAGCCTTCTCGGGGCGAACACCAATTGCGATTTTTCCGGTGGTCTTTTCTGCTCGCTTGGTAGGAACCGTAATTTTGTTTCCTAGAACGTTGATACTTACCGAATCAGCGTTCGACTCCGCTACCTCTCCAACAAACAAGTTGGACTGGCCCAAGAACTTAGAAACGAATATGGTCTTTGGTCTTTCGTAAAGCGCCTCAGGCGCTCCCATCTGCTCGATGCGACCCTTGTTCATAACCGCAACAGTGTCAGCCATGTCCATGGCTTCTTCCTGGTCGTGGGTCACATGCAAGAAAGTAAGTCCAACTTCCATCTGAATTGCCTTTAGCTCAACTTGCATCTGGCGACGCAGCTTCAGATCCAATGCACCTAGAGGCTCATCGAGAAGGAGTAGTGAAGGTCTGTTCACAAGCGCCCTGGCCAGAGCCACACGCTGCTGCTGACCACCGGAGAGCTGAGTTGGGCGACGCTGAGCTAGGTGTTCAAGTTCCACAAGCTTTAGTGCATCGACAGCTTTTGGCATCGGATCAGAAACTTTTCGCTGCTTCAATCCAAAGGCAACGTTTTCCAAAACGGACATATGTGGGAACAGTGCGTAGTTTTGGAAGACGGTATTCACAGGTCGCTCGTGTGGCTTATCTGCAGTTACGTCTTTGTTTCCGATCAGGATCTTGCCCTTGGTCGGGGAATCAAGACCTGCAACCAATCGAAGGGTTGTTGTCTTTCCGCAACCGGAAGGACCCAGCAGGGCGAAAAACTCGCCCGCTGGAATCTTCAGATCAAGATCTTCAATCGCGACGAAACCTGGAAACTCTTTCCGGATTCCTACTAGCTCGAGATCTGCACCTCGTGCTACAAACTCGGTGGCCACCTATGCGCCCAGAAGGACACGCTGCCAAGCGGTTGAGAACGTCTGTTCTTCCTCCGGGTTTAGAGCTCGGAATGCGTGAGTCAACGACAGGAACTCTTCGCTTGGGAAGATCAAGTTGTTCTCAGCAAGAGCTGGGTCAAGCTTGATTGCCTCATCGTAGGCACCCACAACGGGGGTGATGTAGTTCACCCATGCAGCAAGCTCAGCCGCGTTTACTGGGTCGTAGTAGTAGTTCATCAGCGCTTCAGCGTTCTTCTTGTGGGTAGCTCCAATTGGAACAGTGAACACATCAGAAGAAATAGTTCCACCAGAGGAAGGAAGGAAGAAGCCGAACATGTCCTTGGTGCGCTTTGACATGTTCATCTGGACAACGTCACCAGACCAAACAATTCCAGCTACGTAGTCACCGTTTCTAAAGCCCTTGGTGTACTCGTTACCTTCGATGTTGCGGATCTTGCCGTCGGCATACAAACCAGCAACCTTGTCGACGATGTTCATGTAAGCATCTTCAGTGAAAGAAGAGGCGCTGGTAATGTCAATTCCCTCAGAAAGTGCGATCACACCAATGGTGTCGCGCATCTCTGACAAAACAACAATTCGACCATTGAGCTCATCGGCCCATAGGTCTTCAACGCTCTCAGGAGCTTCTTTTCCAGTTAGGTCTTGGTACAAAGCCTTGTTGTAAGCAATTCCACCCAAGATGCCCTGGTATGGAAGTGTGTAGTCACGATTAGGGTCATAAGAGGCTCCGAGGTAAGCAGGAGCCAGATTTGCCTTGTTAGGGATGTTGGCAGCATCAAGCTTCTGAGCAAAACCATTTGCAACGTAGCGAGCAGCCATCCACTCTGTAGGACAGATAACGTCGACTCCGATGTCCTGACCTAGCGCAAGCTGATCTTTAACAATTGCGAAGTACTCATCGTTATCCAAATAAGTCTCTAGGTACTCAACTGCAATTCCAGTTTGCTCCTGGAATCGGTCAAGGGTTGGACGAGAGGTCTCATCTTCTGACAAGTCCATGTACTCGGTCCAGTTATCCCAAACCAAAATCTTCTCTGTGTCAGAAACATCGACACCGGGGGTCAATGCTGCAGGTTCTGTGTTGGTCTCTGCTGCCGGAGCACACGCTGCTAAACCTAGAGCCGCTGCAGTTCCACCGATACCAGCAAGAGCTGTTCTTCTAGTGAGCTGCTGACGTCTGTGCATTTTTACCAGTTCGGCCATCATTGGATCTGCTGGAAGTGAGTTGGGGTCTTTCATTTGACTACTCCTATTTACGTTGGTAAGGAAACAAGGTAGGAGACCCAACTCAAGCTGGGCTCTTCAGCCCCAATCTTGCCACAAATCAATAACCCCCCAAGCCAAAAAAGGCCAAAATGGCCTCAGCGTGCCACAGCCTATTCCTGAGAGTTTGTAGGGAGATGACAGGGCCTCGGCCGGCGGGCCCAAACGGGTATCCTGAGTCTGCGCCATAGTGGCGCTTGAAAGAAACAGCAGGAGCCCCAATGAAGATCTCAGTTCCTAAAGAGGTCAAGAACAACGAGTTTCGCGTCGCCATCACCCCAGCTGGAGTTCACGAACTGGTAGGTCTGGGCCACGAGGTCTTCATCGAGCAAAGCGCAGGGGTTGGCTCTTCAATTAGCGACCAGGAGTACATCGAGGCAGGCGCCAAGATCACCAGCGATGCTGCTAGCACTTGGGGCTCAGCAGAGTTGGTGCTAAAGGTCAAAGAGCCAATTGCCTCCGAGTATCCTCATCTTCGCGAAGGCTTGACCTTATTTACTTACCTTCATCTTGCAGCTGATCTTCCGCTAACCAAAGAATTGGTTGCCAAAAAAGTCACGGCCATTGCATATGAGACTGTTCAGCTTCCCTCTAGACAACTTCCGCTGCTAGCTCCGATGTCCGAAGTTGCTGGCCGCCTTGCTCCCCTGGTTGGTGCAAACACCATGCTGCGTCAAAACGGAGGCAACGGAATGCTTCTAGGTGGAGTTCCAGGAACTAGGCCAGCACGTGTAGCTGTCTTAGGCGGCGGAGTCGCCGGAACCAATTCAATTGCGGTTGCGATTGGAATGGGAGCAGAAGTTACAGTTTTGGATACCAACTTGAACCGCCTTCGCGAGCTAGATGCTCTATACGCCGGAAGACTTCGAACCATCGCAAGCAACAGCTTCGAAATTGAACGAGCGGTCAAGGATGCAGATTTGGTAATTGGATCAGTTCTGATTCCCGGAGCAAAGGCTCCGAAGCTTGTCACCAATGCGCTGGTCAAAAAAATGAAGCCTGGAGCAGTGCTGGTTGATATCGCAATTGACCAAGGTGGTTGCTTCGAGGACTCGAAGCCAACTACCCACGCAGACCCGACTTTCAAAGTTCACGACACTGTTTTTTACTGCGTTGCGAATATGCCGGGAGCGGTCCCTCACACCTCTACTTATGCCCTGACCAACGCAACCCTTCCATACGTGAAAGCAATTGCGACTCTGGGATGGAAGCAGGCGCTGCAGGCTGATCCTGCTCTGGCTCTGGGCTTGAATACATTTGCCGGAGCAGTTGTGAACGAGCCAGTAGCGGTTGCTCACCAGATGGAATCAAAACCTCTAGCTTCGGCTTTGGCGTAAATCCCAAAGGAAAGTAAAAACCTTCAGCAGAGGTGTTGG
>WLFS01000032.1 GCA_009703635.1 Actinomycetota bacterium | reverse complement strand
CTTTCAGCTCGCGATGTACTAGCTATCGTCACCAAGTAGCAAATCATCTTTGATAAACCCCAAGCCCTAACCGGCTTGGGGTTTTAGCTTTAACCCCTAGATTTGGTTTGTGAACGAAAAGACTAAAGGTATTGGCTACGGTCTTTCGGCCTACCTGATCTGGGGCAGCTTCCCACTGGTCATTGCGATGCTTTCTTTTGCTGACCCATTTGAGATTGTGGTGTGGCGAGTCATCTTTGGATTCGCTTTTGGACTCGCAGTGATTTTGGTAACCAGAAAGTTTTCCGAGTATCTCTCGGTATTCAAACAACCGAAGCAATTGTTATGGATTTCTCTTGCTGCGGTTGTGATCTATATCAACTGGCAAGTTTACGTTTACGCAGTTGCCGAGAACCACGTGCTCGAAGCATCACTCGGGTACTTTATAAATCCGCTAGTGACAATTGCGCTCGCAACTATTTTCCTAAAGGAAAAACTCAATCTTCTCCAGTGGGTAGCAGTTGGACTCGGCGGCGTTGCTGTTTTGATTTTGACATTCAACTACGGCCAACCTCCGGTGATTGCTCTAACCCTTGCTTTGTCATTTGGAGTCTATGGGCTTGCCAAAAATCGCTTGGGTGGGAAAGTTTCTGCACTGAGTAGCTTCACGGTGGAGACCACACTTTTACTTCCACTAGGAATAGTTCAACTGGTGGTTTTGGCCGGGATGATGCAAATCCAGTTTGGATATGCGGGCCTAGCGCCATCACTTGGACTGGCTGCCTACGGAGTGCTCACCGCTATACCGTTATTGCTCTTTGGAGCAGCCGCGAAGCGGGTTCCGCTTAGTTACATCGGCTTCATGCAGTATTTGAACCCGACGCTGCAGTTTCTGCTTGGACTTATTGTTTTCCAGGAGCCGATGCCAGCTGCCAGATGGCTCGGTTTTGCAATGGTTTGGTTTGCGCTGTCGATACTTTCCTTTGATGCCTTGAGGCAGCTAAGGAATCGATCCCGGTTGGTAGCCCCGGTGGCCTAAGGCCCGACACAGGCTGATTCTGAAACCCAATTGTTACCTTTTCAGGAATTGGGCAGATAATCTGCGGAATCCGCGGAAATGGGGGTACTATGCTGCAAAATAGTCCCCATTTTTGGACTAAATGTACGGAATCCGCGCCATTTTTTTGAGATAGGGCCTGCCGTGCCCGAATCTTCAGGGTGCATTTGGAAACCTTCAAACTATAGTTGAGGGTGTGAGGCCGTGCGCTTTTTGGCATGGTCTCCAAATCCATTAATTAAGGAGAAAAATGAGCTCATTTTCATTCTCTCGTCGTAACAGGAAGACCGCTGCTGCAGTTGCAACACTAGCTGCTGCTGCTCTAGTTCTTTCTGGCTGCGCAGCCACCGATGGTGGCTCTGCAGGTGGCGACTTGACACTAAAGATCGGTACTGCACTTCCGCAGACCGGTAGCCTCGCCTTCCTTGGCCCACCTGAAGAAGCTGGTGTTGCCCTTGCTATCAAGGACATCAACGAAGCTAACAAGGGAATCCAGGTTGAAGTTGAGTGGGGAGACTCAGGAGACCTTGACAACAAGGCCTACGAAACTGAGATTCCTCGTCTACTAAACGCTGGAGTGAAGGCGATTGTTGGAGCTGCATCATCCGGTACCTCACTTGCGTTTATCGACCAAGTTGTTGGCGCTGGAGTACTACAGTTCTCACCAGCAAACACCTCACCTACCTTGACAACTTACGACGACAAGGGACTTTACTTCCGTACAGCACCATCTGACCTATTGCAGGGTGAGGTTCTTGGTAACCTAATGGCTGCTGACGGTCACGAGAAGATCGCAATGATCGTTCTTAACGACCCATACGGAACTGGTCTTCGCGACGCTACCCAGGCTTCATTTGAAGCTGCCGGTGGAGAAGTTCTAGCTGCACCTATGTTCAACCCAGGTGACACTAACTTCAGCGCGCAGATCTCGGAAGTTCTAGCAACTAGCCCGGATGCAATTGTTCTTATCACTTTCGATGAGGCAAAGACCATCATTCCTGCGCTAGTTAGCCAGTTCCCTGCAGAGAACCTATACATGGTTGACGGAAACCTAGCTAACTACTCTGAGGACTTCGAGCCAGGCACACTAACCGGTGCCAAGGGTACTGCTCCAGGTCTTGACCCAGACACAATCCGTGACTTCCTAAACAGAATGGAAGAGAACTGGGTTGCCGAAGGAAACGCGTCGCTTGACAACGTATTCCTATACGGTCCTGAGTCATACGACGCTGTAGTTCTACTAGCTCTTGCAGCACTAGCTGCTGGATCAGTAGAGGGCGTTGACATGGCAGGAAAGCTTCAGGAAGTTTCTGGAGGTTCCGGTTCGGGCACCAAGTGCACCAGCTTTGCTGAGTGTGCTGACATCATCAACGAAGGCGGCGTCGCTGACTACGATGGTGTATCAAGCCCAGTCACATTCGATGAGTTCGGAGACCCAACACAGGGTAACATCCTTATCTCTGTCTACGGTGACGACAACACATACACCGCAGTTAAGTAATTTATAACTGATAGAAAAACCCCCGGGAGCAATCCCGGGGGTTTTTTATTGGCTTGATTTTTCTATTCGCCCAAGGTTCCTAGGTATAGGCCGATGACTTTAGGGTCATTGAGTAATTCGCGTCCCGTTCCAACAACCGCATCCTTACCCTGATCCAAAACATAGGCACGGTCTGAGATCTGAAGGCAACGGCGCGCGTTTTGCTCCACCATGATGGTTGTCACTCCAGCCTTGTTTATCTCAGAAACGCGGATAAAAGCTTCGTCCTGACGAACGGGGGACAAACCAGCCGATGGTTCATCCAATAACAGCACCTTCGGATCCATCATAAGAGCTCGGCTCATCGCAACCATTTGGCGCTCACCACCGGATAGCGAACCGGCGCGCTGCTTTAGTCTCTTGCCAAGCTCGGCAAAGATACTTGTCACAAATTCAAGACGCTCGTCATAACTTTTTGGGTTTTGGAACAGACCCATTTGCAAGTTCTCTTCGATAGTTAGAGAAGGAAAGACGTTGTTGTTTTGAGGAACAAAACCAATTCCGCGGGCAACCAACTGGTTGGCCTTGAGGTTAGAGATTGATTCGCCGTTCAGGTTGATTTCACCTTCGCGGACCTTTACAAGTCCAAAGATTGCCTTGAGTAGCGTTGACTTACCGGCACCGTTAGGTCCGATGATTCCAACAAGCTCGCCTTGGTTGGCAAAGAAGTTAGCACCGTTGAGGATATTTACTCCCGGCAGGTAGCCGGCAACTAGGCCTTTAGTTTCGATTACTGGAGTGGCGGCCATGGCTTACTTCTTTCCCTTTGGAAGTGTGATTCGACCGGTGATGGTTCCAAGGTCGGTGTCCTGGTGAGATCCCAAGTATGCGTCGATCACGGCGGGGTTTTTCATAACCTCGTCGGCTGGTCCTTCGGCAACGACTCGACCTTCGGCCATAACGATGACCCAGTCAGCGATGTGTCGAACCATGTGCATGTCGTGTTCCACAAACAAAACTGTCATTCCCTGAGTTTTTAGATCCAGGACGTGCTCTAGAAGTGACTGAGTAAGTGCCGGGTTCACACCGGCCATTGGCTCATCGAGCATCACAAGCACTGGATCAGTCATCAAGGCCCTTGCCATTTCCAGTAGCTTGCGCTGACCACCGGAGAGGCTGGCTGCGAAGTCATCTTTTTTAGCATCTAGCTTGAAGCGCTTAAGGAGCTCTAGAGCTTTAGCTTCAATTTCAACTTCCTTGGGCTTCCAAAGGAAAGGAAAGATCGAGTACAAAAGCTTTTCGCCGCGCTGGTCCTTGGCTCCAAGCTTCATGTTCTCCAAAACAGTCAAAAGACTCAGTGCCTTGGTGAGTTGAAATGTGCGAACCTGACCCATCTGGGCAACCTTGAATGCTGGGATGCCAGCAAGGGACTTGCCTGCGAAGCTCCAACTACCGGTGTCTGGCTTGTCAAAGCCAGTCAATAAGTTGAAAAGGGTTGTCTTACCGGCACCGTTAGGGCCGATTAGGGCAGTGATAGCTCCACGAGGAATCTCCAGGTGGTCAACATCAACGGCGGTAAGACCACCGAAGTGTCTTGAGACCCCATCCATCGTGACGATTGGGTCAACCTTGGCAACCCCTGGACGTATTGTTCCGATGTGTAGCCCAGTGGTTTTTGTCGCTGGTTTGCTTGGCATATTTGCGCTACTTGACAAAAGTCAGCTCCTTTTTATCTCCCAGGATTCCCTGAGGACGGTAGATAACCAGCAGCATCAAGCCAACTCCCACCAGGATGAACCTGATGGTGGAGGCTTGGATGCTGCTAATAAATGGCAGTAGTCCACTGGATACCAGCTGAGGAAGCACATTCGAAAGGAAGGCTTGCAGCACCCAGAAGATAACTGCTCCCAGCACTGGACCAAACACGGTGGCAGCACCGCCAAGCAGCAGTGCTGTCCAGACGAAGAAAGTCAAAGAGGTGACATAAACACCTGGGTTGATTGAGGAAGGCAACGCGTAGATGATTCCACCTAAGGAACCGAAAATACCACCGATGATAAGTGCCTGCATCTTGTAAGCAAAGACGTTCTTTCCCAGAGCGCGAACGGCGTCCTCATCCTCACGAATACCCTTGATGACTCGACCCCAAGGGCTCTTCATAAGAAGCAAAAGAATGCCAACGCAAGCTAAAAGCGCTAGAAGACCTAGAACTAATACCCAAAGCTCCACTTCGTTGTATGTCCAGGGACCAAATCCGTAGCTACCCTCAGGGAACGGGTTTGATGATCTGAAACTGTTGTGGTAGCCGGTTAGACCCGCTGCGCTTCCAGTGATGTCATCGAATGCGGTAGTTAGGAACAGCAGCCTGAGTATCTCAGCAGCGGCAATTGTGACAATCGCCAGGTAGTCGCCGCGAAGACGCAGGGTAGGTATACCTAGAATCAACGAGAACAAAACAGATGCGACCAGGCTGATCAATATGCCCTGCCACCACTCGAACCCAAAGGTCAGAATTGAAATCGCATAGCCGTAAGCACCGATGGCCATGTACCCCGCAATACCGAAGTTCAGAAGCCCTGCGAATCCAAAGTGCATCGCAAGTCCCAGAGCGGCAAGGGCGAACGCCATAGTTGCCGGGCTCAAAATACCCTGCGCTGTGTTGTTTAAGATTGCTAACCAGTCCATGAGTTTTTCCCTAACCTATTCGTTCTCGTCGTCCAAGGATTCCTTGAGGCCTGACTAGCAGGATCACGATCAAAACGACCAAAGCTCCTACGTACTTAAGATCGGCTGGGATCACAAGGCTAGATACTTCAACCAACAGACCAACCACTAGTGAACCAAGCAGAGCACCGAACGCGGTTCCAAGGCCTCCGAGGGTCACTGCGGCAAAGATAAGTAGCAGAATCTGGGCCCCCATGTCCCACTTGATACCTGGACGGAAGTATGCCCACAGCACACCTGAAAGACCAGCCAGCGCGGCTGCAATTACCCACACAGTTCTAATGACCCGGTCCACATCGATACCAGAAGCCGCAGCTAAATCAGCATTGTCTGAAATGGCCCTTGTAGCCTTACCCGTCTTGGTGTTCAAGAGCCACCAAGCAAAGGCAATAATCACTACCAGGCTCAACACCATACTTGCGATGTCAATCACGCTGAGGGAGGTCGCCCCAAACAGTTTGATCTTTGGAGAATCAAAACCTGGTAATTGGTTTGTTCCTCCTCCAACGGCAAATTGGAAGATATAGCGAACGGCTAGAGATAAACCAATCGAAACAATCATTAACTGCACCAGTCCAAGACCACGGCGTCTAAGGGGTCGCCACAAACCAGAGTCCAAACTCCAACCCATGAACCCACTTATAACCACGGCGACCGGGATTGCGACCCAAATCGGCATTCCGAAAATCCCAGAAACTACATATGCTGCGATAGCGCCAAAAGTAACCATTTCTGCGTGTGCAAAGTTTGATAGTCCGGTCGTTCCAAAAACTAATGAAAGACCAACGGCTGCCAGGCCAAGCATCAAACCAAAATTCAAACCGTAAATTATTCGGGCAATTAGCTGGTCGGTGATGCTGACTACGATGCGTTCTCCTTCACCTATGAAAAAGTTTTTTGTGACGCTACCGGATGGCCCAATCTCAACAGACTGTTCGGCTCCACCTTCTTCCATAACCGCAATGCCGGCAGGCAAGGTGGTCTGGTCCAGGGTCACGCTGTAGGCAGCTTTTTCTGGAACACCAATTAGCCACTTACCGTCAGCGTCGGTTACTGTTTCGGCGGTGTAGCCGCCTCCGGAAACAACAATGCGAACGCCTTCAAGAGGCTCTCCCTCGT
>WLFS01000031.1 GCA_009703635.1 Actinomycetota bacterium | reverse complement strand
CGGCATCTTTGATATCCAGCGCGAATATCAAATCGGCTAGTGGATCTTCGGGTGGCTGCACCTTGCTCACTGAATTCGGTGTCCTAACTTGAGGGGATAGCTTTCAGGGGTAAGTTTAGTTCTCTAATGAAAAACACCTTCCAGCTTCTTGATGAGCAAACTGCTCTGGACCTAAAGTCCTACCTAACTAGGGCTAAGAAGATGGACCAGAAGGGCACAGTTCGCCTGAGAGCATTTGGAACTTTGCTAACTGCCTACGTTGCGCCGCTGTTTCCGGCTGCAATTTTGGATGATGGACCCACAGTCCTAGGGCTTCGCACCATGGAGCTCAAGTCAGAAGCAGAGATAAACATCCTTGTTCCTATCCAAGCCGTCTTGGATCGCATCGCTTTTGAGCTTGAAAATCCGGCTACCGAAGAACGCTTTGTTTTTAACATGGCTTCAACCGAGCGAGTTCCCTGGGCTGGAGTATCACCTCCTAGAACCGGTTGGGTCGAAGCTGGAGTGCTGCGCGAGGAATTACTAACCAACACTGCCAAAAAGGGAATTACTGAAGTTGCCGAGACAATCCCGGAGTCAGTGGGGGGACCGATTGCCGCTCGAATTCGCGCTGAGGTTTGGGGCAGGGCTATCGATGTTGAATCTAAGGTTCCTGCAGGAGCTGCGTTTGCTGCAGCAGGACTTGGGTTTTTAGTCAAAGACCAAGACGTGCCAATTTTTCATTCCCAGGGTTGGGTCAGGCTTTCAACTGAGTTTGGTCATGTTCTTTCTAAGGAAGCAAAACACTTCTAATCTTCGAAGCTGTTTAGCATCGCGGTAGCAGCACGATCTAAGTATCCCCAGAGTTCGGCTTGCTGCATTGGTGCAAGCGAAAGAGAGTCGACCGCGGCCTTCATGTGAAAAAGCCAACGCTCTCTAGCAAGTGGGTTTATCTTGAAGGGCGAGTGCCTCATTCGCAGTCTTGGGTGACCGCGAGTTTCTTGGTATGTGGTTGGGCCTCCCCAGTATTGCTCGAGAAACATCCTCAGTCTCTCGGCAGCGGGACCCAAGTCATCTTCTGGATACATCGGTCGCAACACATCATCGGTTGCCACGCCTTCATAGAACTTGTCAGTTAGTTTCTTGAAAGTAGCGCTTCCGCCGATTAGTTCAAAGAAGTTTCCACCAACACGTTCGCCGGAAAGACCCTTAATGCGCACGGTCTCTACCCGTGCTGCGTCTTCAAACTCTTCAGTCATCTGCTTTTTGGCTAGCTCTTTTTGTCCGTGCTTTGGGCACTCAATGCTCGTTGCACGTTCGCGAGGTTTTCTACAATTATTCGCTTCAGCGCCGGCTTGGAAGCAAGCTCAGGATTTTTCAAGAACTGCTCGGTTTGATTGGCAAGGGCTTCGTTAACAATTGCAAGTGGATAGAGGTTTACAAGCAAGTACTCAGCCATGTGGTAGCTCTTGTTTTCCCAGATTGAAAGCACCTTTGAGAAGTACTGATCCACAAATGGCTCGAGCACGGCAGTATCCATAACTCGACCAAATGCCAAACTGGCAGAATTCACCAGTGCGTTGCTCATCTGATCTGTGTCAACAAGTTTGTCGAAGATTTCTTGCTTGGACTTTAGTTCCGGCAGAGCCGCTATTGCTGCCGCGTGGGCTTTTTGGCCGTTGGCAGTGTTGTCAGCTTCAAGCTCAACGTCAATGCGTTCCTTAGTGGCTTTTCCTCCAACCGAGAGAGCAGTCAATAGCTCCCAGCGAAGATCGGTGTCGATTTCGAGGCCATCCATTTGAGTTTTGCCACTTAGCAGATCGGCAACGGTATTTAGCTGCTTATCGCTTCTTGCAAACTGGGCAAAAAACTTCACGAACTGCAGTTGAGCATCGGATCCGGCCTGGGCGTTCTGAGCGAGCTTCCATAATCCGTCCGCAACTTTCAGCTGTGATTCCAGTCTGTACTCTAGCGCCACGTACAAATTTGCAACCGTTAGTAGCTGCCTAAGGCACGTCATCATCGTGGTGGATTCGGTCTCATTAGCGATATGCGCAAGAACTAAATCAATAAATGCCCGTCCTGATTTCTCGCCATCCCTAGTTGCATCCCATGCCGATCCCCAAACCAGGGCTCTGGCTAATGGGTCTTCAATGCTGGAAAGCTTTGCCAAAGCGGTTGCCCAAGAGGTCTCGTCAAGTCTGATCTTTGCGTAAGTCAGATCATCATCATTTAGCAAAATAAGGTCGGGGCGCTTTTTGCCCGCTAGTTCAGGAACTACGGTCTTTGCGCCTTGAACATCTAGTTCCACTCTTTCAGTGCGGACTAGCTTGCCTGCGACCTCGTTATAGAAGCCAACTGCGAGACGATGTGGTCTTAGGTATGGGTAATCGGAAATGGCGGACTGCTGAATTGAGAAGGAAGCAATTGTTCCATCTTTTTCTTCAATTTCTGCCCGAAGTAGGTTTACTCCCGCAGTTTCCAGCCACAGCTTGGACCATTCGGATAATTCCCTACCGCTTTCAGCCTCGAGTTCTTTGAGCAGATCCGAAAGCTCGGTGTTTTGGTACGCGTGCTTTTTGAAGTAGGCAGAGACACCTCGCATGAAAGGCTCTTGTCCTACCCAAGCAACGAGCTGTTTTAGGACAGATGCTCCCTTTGCATATGTGATTCCATCGAAATTCACTTGGACATCTTCTAGGTCATTAATCTCGGCAACGATTGGGTGAGTGGATGGAAGTTGGTCCTGACGATATGCCCAGGCCTTTTCTAAAGATGCGAAGGTAGCCCAGGCTCCGTGCCACTCGGTGGCTTCCTGGGTTGCCAGTGTTGATGCGTACTCGGCAAAGGATTCATTTAGCCAAAGATCGTTCCACCAGCGCATTGTGACGAGATCGCCAAACCACATGTGGGCTAGTTCGTGCAAGATGGTCACCACTCGACGCTCACGGGTGGCATCTGTGACCTTGGATCTAAAGACGTAGGTTTCGGTGAAAGTTACCGCACCAGCGTTTTCCATAGCACCGGCATTGAATTCAGGAACAAATAGCTGGTCGTATTTCTCGAATGGGTAGGGAACGCCAAACTGAGATTCAAAGAAAACAAATCCCTGCTTGGTCTTATCAAATATGTATTCGGCATCCAAGTGTTCAAAAAGCGACTTTCGGCAAAATACTCCGAGGGGCACCACTTTCCCAGAGCTTGAGACAACTTGGTCATTGACCTCAACGTAAGGTCCTGCCACAAGTGCGGTGATGTAGCTAGAAATGCGCGGTGTCGGTTCGAAGTTCCAAACTGAAACTCCCTCGCGAAGCTCATGAGGCTCAGGAGTCGGGGAGTTGGACACTACCTTCCAGTAGCTAGGGGCAGTGATGTTAAAAGCAAAAGTAGCCTTTAGATCTGGCTGCTCAAAGACTGCAAACATTCTTCTCGAGTCGGGCACCTCAAACTGGGTATAAAGGTAAACCTCTTGATCGACAGGATCTACAAAGCGGTGCAGACCCTCACCAGTATTGGTGTATTTACCCTGGGCCACAACAACTAGTTCGTTCTCTTTTTCCAAAGCTGGAAGCTGGATACGGATACCGTCTGAAACTTCGGCTGGCTGAAGTACCTTGCCATTTAGTACCACCGAGTGAACTGCACCGGTTATGGCATCAATAAATGTTGATGAGCCCTCTTTGGCACTGAAGCGCACCCTGGTGGTTGAGCCAAAAAGCTCAGCTCCTTGGGTTAGATCAATCTCGACTGAATAGCTTTGAACGCTAAGGATGCTCGCACGCTCGATAGCTTCTTTTCTTGTGAGGTTTTCTCCGGGCACGAGGGGTGACCTTTCTGGCTGGTATTGCTTCAAAGCCTAACTGGCAGCCAGAGTGTGTGAAACAATGACCTTGTGATTGAACCACTTCTGGCCTTGGGGGCTTCCGCCGAAACGGCGTCGACGCTAGCTGAGATTGGCGCGCTGTTGCTGGGGCTTGGAATCATCGCTTTCGTAGCAGCCAAGATTCGCTTTTCCGTTGTACCTATCTATCTACTCGTTGGTTTAGTTGTTGGCCAGGGTGGCTTTGGGCTGATCAGCTTGAGTCAAGACTTTCTCGATATTGGTGCACAAATTGGCGCAATTTTGTTGCTACTGCTACTTGGGCTCGAGCACTCCGCACCTGATCTTGCCAAAGCCTTCAAGGAAAGAAAATCGGCTGGCTTTTTTGACGTGGCAGTGAACTTTATTCCCGGCGCCGCTCTGGCGCTTTTGTTTGGCTGGGGACCACTTGCTGCACTTGCTCTTGGCGGAATCAGTTACGTCTCATCTTCTGGAATCGCATCAGAACTGATACGTGAATCCGGCTGGAGGCGCTCTGAGCTTTCAAAACGTATCGTGACAATTTTGGTATTTGAAGACTTAGCTCTTGCTCCGTACTTGCCACTTCTTACCTCGCTCGTGCTTGGTCTATCGGCGCTGACAGGTTTGATCTCGGTTTCGTTTGCTTTGATTATCACCGGGATCATTTTGATCATTTCCTACCGAGGCACTGCTCAGTGGTCCAGAATCCTCAACCCTGACGTTCCAAGCGCACTGCTTCTTACTGTTTTTGGCTCCGCACTGCTAGCAGCCGGTGTTGCAGGACTGGCAGGCTTTTCTGGAGCGGTAGCGGCATTTCTGGTTGGACTACTTCTAACTGGCGAGGTTGCCAACACCGTTCGAGGTCGCCTGGGATCTCTTAGGGATCTGTTTGCGGCGATCTTCTTCTTGTTCTTCGGTCTTTCAACAGATTTTGTGGACCTGATTGAAGTCTTTCCTGCTGTTGCAGTTCTGGTTTTGGTTGGTGTCGCAGGCAAGTTTGCAGTTGGCTGGTGGATTGCTAAAGACATGAACGATAAGTCCATGTGGATTAGGGCTGGAGCTTTCTTGACTCCTCGAGGCGAGTTTTCGATGGTTATTGCGGCTATCGCAGGTCCGGTGGTTCTGTCGGTTAGCCTTCAGGCAATAACGTTGAGCTACGTATTTCTAACGGCGATTATTGGTTCATTAGTCATACGTTTTATTAGAAGCGGATTCGACAGGGAGAGCAAATGAGAATTCACATCGCAACCGATCACGCCGGATTGGAAACCAGCCACTTCTTGATTGATTCGCTCACCGCAGCAGGTCACGAAGTTTTTGATCATGGACCAAAGTCCTTTGATCCACTGGATGACTATCCAAGCTTTTGCATCAATGCAGCTCTTGCGGTGATTGCCGATCAGCAAGCCGGTGTTCAGGCTTTGGGTGTTGTGCTCGGCGGTTCAGGAAACGGCGAGCAGATGGCTGCAAATAAAGTTGCCGGAATCCGTGCGGCCCTGGTTTGGAACCAGGACACTGCAAAGCTAGCCCGATCACACAATGACGCCAACGTCATTGCTGTTGGAGCAAGGCAACACTCCAAAGAAGAGGTGCTTGAGCTAATCAAGACATTTATTGAAGAACCTTTCAGTGGTGATGAACGTCATTCAAGACGTATAGGCAAGATTGGAACCTTTGAGCAAACTGGTGAGATCTCCTAACAGCCATGCCAGAGGGCCACTCGATACACCGCGTAGCTAATACCTTCAGAAACGGATACTTGGGCTCCAAGGTTAAGATCATTTCGCCACAAGGCCGGTTTGAGTCTGACGCAAAACTGGTGTCGGGACGAAAACTGATGGAATCTACTGCAGTGGGTAAGCAATTGTTTCTGGGCTTTGATAACGACCTGACGATTCGTATCCATCTTGGGATTTATGGAAAGTGGAACTTCTATCAAGTTCCAATTGCCAAAGCGCCAGATATCTGGGGCCAGGTTCGGGCTCGCTTTGGAGTAAGCACAGCCTCGGCAGATCTTCGAGGACCAACCGTGTGTGAAGTCATTGATCAAGATGGCGTGAATCTGGTGCTAAAAAGGCTTGGTCCTGATCCATTGAATCCTGACCCCAAAGGATTTGAGGCTCTGAGGTTTGTTTCCAAGGTGAAAAACTCTAAAGTCCCAATTGGCGCAGCGCTGATGAATCAGGCAGTTATCAGCGGCATCGGAAACGTCTATCGCGCTGAGTTGTTGTTTCGCGCTGGGTTGAACCCAAAAACGCCAGGGGAGAAGATCAAAGAGAACGCAATTATTGAAATCTGGGATGACGCGGTGAAGCTGATGAGGATTGGAGTCAAAACCGGCATGATGCTCACCCGAGATGATCACCTAAGTGGCCGGGTGTTGGTGAAAGATCGATACTTTGTATATAAGCGAGAAGGTCTGGAATGCAGGGTGTGCAATAAGAAGGTAGCGATGGAGGAGTTTTTGGCTCGAAAGCTCTATTGGTGCCCTAAGTGCCAGAGGTGATTGGAGCGGGTGACGGGAATCGAACCCGCGCCATCAGTTTGGAAAACTGAGGCTCTACCATTGAGCTACACCCGCGAACGCTG
>WLFS01000030.1 GCA_009703635.1 Actinomycetota bacterium | reverse complement strand
GCGGAGACACCTTCGGCAAACATCTTGGCAGCAGCAATTCCAACTCGAAGACCTGTGAAAGGCCCTGGTCCAACACCAACCGCAACTGCGCTCACATCAGAAGGTTTCTTCTTTGCTGCCTCAAGACCCCGTTGAATTTGAATTCCTATTTGCTCAGCGTGCTGCATGGAATTGGCATCATAGGATTCGCTAGCAACGACTCCATCAACCAAAACCGCAACTGCGGTTCCGGCACTTGTGTCAATTGCAAGTAGCACCTGAGTCATTTAGTCTCACCCAAAAATTGCGCGGGATTTGAAAATCTTCCCAACCCGGTAATGCTCATTGTGCGAAGATCAGTTTCTAAATCGCGCTCAATGTTTATCTCCAGCAACGATTCGCTCAAGCCCTCGGCAAAGCCGCTTCCCCATTCGATTACCGAAATGCTCCCGGCATAGTCAATATCTAAATCATCTAATTCTGCAGCCGATGACAATCTGTAGGCGTCGATGTGATGAAAAGGTATTCCAGATTTAGTCGAGTGAGTGCGCGCAATCAAAAAAGTTGGCGAGGAGACATTGCCCTCGGCCATAACACCTTCGCCAATGCCTCGAGTCAGGGTGGTCTTTCCTGCCCCAAGCGGGCCATTGAGGGACAGCACATCTCCTGCAATCAGCAATGATCCAAGGCGAAGCCCCAACTCGTGCATCTGGTCTTCGGTCGGGATTTCAATTACTAGCGGGGCGGCTTGACCGCTCACTTGAATACCCGCTTTGCCCGTCCGCCAATTCGAGTGACAATCTCGTAATTAATAGTCTCGGAGGCTATTGCCAGCTCTTCAGCGGTTGGTTCCCCCTTGGCCCCGTTGCCAAAGATAACGACCTCGTCGCCTACCTTGACCGGGTCGCTTCCAACATCCAGGATGAACTGGTCCATCGCGATTCGAGCCAGGATTGGGTACCTTTTTCCGTTTAACAAAACACTGGCTCGACCGGTAGCGATTCGAGGCATGCCTTCGGCGTAGCCAAATGGCACAAGTGCCAAAGTGCTCGGGCTTGATGTTTTGTGAAGGTAGCCGTAGCTGACTCCATGACCTGCAGGCACTTGCTTGACCGAAACAACTTCTGAGCTGACTCTCATTGCAGGCATCAAAGAGAAATCTGCTGCCTTCAAATGAGGTGTTGGATCTAATCCGTAGAGTGCAATACCAACGCGCACCATATCCAGGTGAGCTTCTTTGTTGCTCAAGGTTGCTGCCGATGCTGCCAGGTGACGAAGTTCAAAATGCGCTCCGAGAGACTCGGCCTGGGAAACAGCTTGCTCAAAAACTGCAAGTTGATCGGCATCATCTTTTGCACTGGTTCCCGAAAGGTGACTAAAGACACCAACTAGTTCAACCAGGCCTTCGTTTTTTAGCTCTACAGCTTTTGCAACTACGTTTGGCCAATCAGTAAGAGCTGCACCATTTCGACCAAGTCCGGTGTCCACCTTTAGGTGGACCTTGGCTGTTCCTGAAACTTGACGCGCAGAAACTGCAACAGCTTCTAAGCCTGCAACGGTGGAAAGTCCGATCTGGATATCGTTTTTGATAGCTGCAGAAAATTCAGTTTCTGATCCGTGCAGCCAAGCAAGAATCGGAGACTTGATTCCAGCAGCACGAATTTCCTGCGCCTCTTCTAGATCTGCGGTTGCCAGCATGTCAACGCCAATAGATTCCAACTTTTTTGAAACTTCGATGATGCCGTGACCGAATGCGTCGGCTTTAACAATTGCCATCACCTTGGCATCTGTTAGGGACTTTAAAGTTTTGTAATTCGAAGCGATTGCTTCAAGATTCACTGAGATAGTGCGCATTAGCTACCCTCGGCAATCACGTAGGCAATTGCCATCTGTCCATCGTGGCTTAAAGACAGGTGCAAATTGGCAATTCCCTTGCTAGAAACTGTTTGCTCGCTTTGACCAGAAAGCAAAAAACTGGGCTTTCCAAATTCGTCTTTGACGATCTGAACTTCCTGGAAGGATAGGCCCTGAGCTTTCCCGACTGCTTTCATTAGAGCTTCTTTAGCTGCAAAGCGTGCAGCCAGAGAATAGCTGTTGAGGGATTTCTCACCTTCGGTGAAAAGTCTGTCTTTGAGTTTTGGGGTGTTTTCGATCGCCGTTTCGAATCTGGCGACATCGACTAGGTCGACCCCGATTCCAACAATCATTACTCGACCGTGACCGACTTAGCCAAGTTGCGAGGCTGATCAACATCCAAGCCCTTGGCGTTGGCAAGTTCCATGGCAAATGCCTGCAGTGGAATAACCGTTAGCACCGGTGCCATCAGCCAGTTGGTTGCAGGAACAAACCAAACGTTCTCGGCATACTTTGAAGCTTCCTTGTCGCCAACTTCAGCAATTGCAATCACAGTTGCTCCACGAGCCTTGATCTCTTGAATGTTGGAGATAACTTTTGGGTGTAGTGGGTCATTTGGCGAAGGCAAGATGACAATAACCGGTTGGTCCTGCTCGATTAGAGCAATTGGTCCATGCTTTAGCTCTCCAGCTGCAAAACCTTCGGCATGGATGTAAGCAAGCTCTTTGAGCTTTAGTGCTCCTTCCATTGCAACCGGGAACCCAACGTTTCTTCCCAGGAACAAAACGGTCTTGGCATTCGACATCTTCTTGGCCAGAGCACTTACCTGCTCCAGGGAAGCGAGTACTTCGGTGACCTTGGCTGGGAGCTTGAGTAACTCTTTACCCAGTTCAGAAAGTTCAGATGATGACATGGATTTTCTACCGGTAGCAAGAAAAAGTGCCAGCAGATAAACAGCAGTCATTTGAGCAGTTAGTGCCTTGGTGGATGCAACCGCAACCTCAGGGCCTGCGTGTGTGTAAACAACAGCATCGGATTCGCGAGCCAACGTGGCACCCTGGGTGTTGCAGATAGCCATTACCTTGGCGCCTTGTTCTTTGGCGTACCGGGTGGCCATAAGAGTGTCCATGGTTTCACCGGACTGGCTGATGGCAACAATCAAAGTGTTGGGGGTGAGAATCGGATCGCGGTAGCGGAACTCGTGAGCTAGCTCAACCGAGACCGGAATCTTTGCCCACTTCTCGATGGCGTACTTGGCGATTTCGCCGGCGTAGCTTGCGGTGCCACAGGCCACCACAATAATTCGGTCGATTGCCATTAGCTCTTTAGCGTCGAGTCCATCAATTTCGGGAAGGGTCACCATTCCTTCGGAGTTGATGCGTCCCATGAGTGTGTCGGCAACAGCTTGCGGCTGATCGGAAATTTCTTTGGCCATAAATGATGGCCAGCCGCCCTTGGATGCTTGAGATGCGTCCCAGTCGATTGTGAATTCTTTAGAGTCAACTTTGTGTCCATCGAATCCTTGAATCTCAACACCGCTTGGGCGAAGAATTACAATCTCGTCTTGGCCGACAGAAATTGCTCTTTTGGTGTGCTCAACAAAAGCCGCAACGTCAGAGCCAAGAAAGTTTTCTCCCTCACCTAGTCCAATAACAAGTGGTGCGTTTTTGCGAGCAGCAAGAATCAGATCTGGGAAGTCTTCGTGAATTACAAGAATGGTAAATGCTCCGTGCAGGCGGTTTACTACCTTGCCGAAGGCAGAAACTAAATCCTTGGACGCTTCATACTCTTTAGCGATCAGGTGAGCTGCAACTTCTGAGTCTGTTTCGCTGGCAAACGAGGTTCCGGCATCTAGCAGTTCTTGCTTTAGCTCGGAGAAGTTCTCGATGATGCCGTTATGAATAAGGGCAAGTTTGCTTGATGGTCCACCAAGATGAGGGTGGGCGTTTTGATCGGTCGGCGCACCGTGGGTTGCCCAACGGGTGTGGCCAATTCCGATTCTTGAATCGGCTATTGGGTGAGCTTTGATGTCAGCAACTAGGTTGTCGAGCTTTCCGGCTTTTTTACGTGTGGCTAGCTGGCCTTGACTGATTACTGAGATGCCCGCTGAGTCGTAGCCTCGGTACTCCAGACGGCGCAAACCACCCAAGAGAACTTCCTGGGTTGATTTAGGTCCTACGTAGCCAACGATTCCGCACACCCTACTAATTTACGGCAGAATGGCTAGTTGTGAACTCTTCCGGCTCCGCTGCCAGCAAACAAAGCGTTAACCCCACGCCTTTTGTTGAGATTTCGCGTGCCGACTGGGCCGAACTTGGCAACGCAACCGAACTTCCCTTGACCGAAGCTGAAATATCTCAGATTCGAGGTCTTGGAGATTTTCTGGACATAAAAGAGGTCAAAGAGGTCTATCTTCCGCTCTCGCGTTTTCTAAACATCTACGTATCGGAATACTCAAAACTGCACCGAGCCACCAGCGACTTCCTGGGAGAACGAAGTGCCAAGGTGCCGTTCATTATTGGAATTGCTGGCTCGGTCGCCGTTGGTAAATCAACAGTTTCCAGATTGCTTCGTGAACTACTTGCCCGCTGGGAGGGAACTCCAAAGGTAGCTCTGATTACTACCGATGGTTTCTTGTACCCAAATGCTGAATTAGAAAAACGCTCTCTTATGCACCGCAAAGGCTTTCCGGAATCCTATGACCGACTAGCCCTGCTGAACTTTGTGGCAGATATCAAAAGCGGGAAAGAAAATGTCAAAGCCCCGGTCTATTCGCATCTGACCTACGATTTGGTGCCAGGAAAATTCGAGACCGTTAGCTCACCGGATGTTGTGATCATCGAGGGGCTAAATGTTCTTCAGTCCCCAGGAGCTGATCAAGAAACAACACTTAGTGATTACTTTGATTTCAAAATCTACGTGGATGCCGAAACTAAAAACATCTCTAAGTGGTTCCTAAATCGCTTCTATGAGCTTCGGGAATCGGCATTCACAAATCCAGAAAGCTACTTTCACCGCTACGCGAAGATGCCAATTGAAAAAGCTCTTGAGCGAGCCAATGAAATCTGGGACACCATCAACTTGCCAAACCTAATCGAAAACATTTTGCCGACTCGTTCCAGGGCAACCCTGGTATTGCGAAAAGGCGATCAGCACGCCGTCGAAAGCGTCTTGCTAAGAAAGCTTTAGTTCGCGCTCAACCACACGTGCAATGCGTTCGGCCCAGCTTTGAGCTGCGCCTGACTCCGAAGCTTCAACCATTACCCGCACCAGGGCCTCAGTTCCAGAAGCTCTTAGAAGAACTCGACCGTTATCTCCCAGTTCACTCTCGGCTTCTTTCACAACTTTTTGTAATTCGGCGTTTGAATCAACGCCGTCTTTGTTGACGCCCGAGACGTTGATTAGTACCTGCGGATAAACCTTCATCGCCGAAGCCAGTTCTTTCAAGCTCTTGCCGGTGGAAGCCATTTGGGCTCCAAGCTGTAGTCCAGTCAAGATTCCATCGCCGGTGGTGGCAAAGCGAGAGAAGATCAAGTGCCCGGATTGCTCGCCACCGAGGGTGTAGCCACCCTCACGAATTTGCTCGAGCACGTAGCGGTCGCCAACTTTGGTTTCGATTATTTCGATACCGGCTTGCTTCATTGCAATACGAAGACCTAAATTGCTCATCACGGTTGCAACCAAGGTGTTGCGTGCCAGATCGCCGCGGTCTTTGGCGGCAAGCGCCAAGATGGCCATGATCTGATCGCCATCGACGATTGCACCAGTGTGATCTACGGCAAGGGTTCGATCGGCATCGCCGTCGTGGGCGATTCCCATATCAGCCTTGTGCTCTAGAACTGCAGCCTGCAGCGCGCTTAGATGAGTCGAACCGCAACCAAGGTTGATGTTGTATCCATCTGGATCATTTCCGATGACAATAACGTTCGCACCGGCATCCTTGAAAGCTGCCGGAGAAACTGCACTGGCTGCGCCGTTGGCGCAGTCAACAACAACGCTTAGACCTTTTAGAGTGTTTGGAAGCGTTCCGAGTAAGTGAACTAGGTAGCGATCTTCAGCATCTGCGAAGCGCTGGACATGACCTATTTCAGCTCCAACTGGTGAAAGCGGAGTCTCATTGAGGGAAGCTTCGATTTGATCTTCGGTCTGGTCGGGAAGTTTGTGTCCACCGCGAGAGAAGAACTTGATGCCGTTATCTGGAGCCGGGTTGTGTGATGCGGAAATCATTACGCCGAAGTCAGCATCTAGGTCGGCGGTTAGGAAAGCAACGGCTGGGGTTGGAAGAACTCCGGCATCAAATACATCTACACCGCTTGAGGAAAGCCCTGCGGAAATTGCAGCGGCAAGAAACTCACCAGAGATTCTTGGGTCACGGCCAATAACTGCCTTTGGCTTTTGTCCGCGACTTCTGGCTTCTTTGCCCAAAACGATTGCA
The DNA here is from genome assembly GCA_009703635.1 of Actinomycetota bacterium. The sequence goes on along the minus strand of WLFS01000030.1, from coordinate 142 downwards.
GCAGCTTGAGCGAGTTTGAGAGCAGATTCAGCAGTAATGTCTCGGTTAGCGAGACCTCTTACTCCGTCGGTGCCGAATAGGCGAGCCATGATAAAAAGGTTAGCGAAATCTGATTCAGATTAGCGCTTGGAGAACTGAGAAG
>WLFS01000003.1 GCA_009703635.1 Actinomycetota bacterium | reverse complement strand
TCTCGGCCACTCCACCGATGCGTGGGGTTTCACCACTGCGAGCGGATGACGAGATTCGAACTCGCGACCCTCACCTTGGCAAGGTGATGCTCTACCACTGAGCCACATCCGCTAACAACCTAAGTTGCTTGGCTACTCTAACTCAAATCGCACTTCCTTGCCACATCCCCAGGGGCGTGCCTAGTCGTTAAGCGCCATAGCGGGGACCAGATAAGGCCCCCGCTTTGGTTTGTACTTACTTAGTCCTTGCCGCGAGCGAAGGCGTATGCCTCTTCTCCGTGGACCACGGTATCGATTCCGGCAATCTCGTCTTCTGCTCTAACCCTGAAGCCCATAGTTTTCTCTATGGCGAATCCAATTACCAGTGCCATTACGAAGCTATAGATAAGTACCGCTCCAGCACCGATTAGCTGCGCCCATAGTTGACCGAAACCGAAGCCAAATAGCGCTCCTACGCCAGTACCAAAGACACCAATAGCTAGTGTTCCGATGACTCCTCCAACTAAGTGGATTCCAACTACATCCAAAGAGTCATCAAAACCGAAGCTGAACTTCATGTCGATTGCCAAGGCACAGACCACTCCAGAAATTAGTCCAAGAACGATCGCCCAGACCGGCTCGACGGATGCAACCGCCGGTGTGATGGCCACTAAGCCAGCAATAACGCCAGAGGCTGCGCCAATGGAAGTTCCCTTGCCATGACGAATCTTTTCAACGGTGATCCAACCCAGCATGGCTGCAGCTGGAGCTGCGATGGTGTTCACAACAGCCAAAGCGGCAACACCGTCAGCTGCCAGTTGGCTACCGGCGTTGAAGCCGAACCAGCCGAACCAAAGAAGTGAAGCACCAATAAGAGTCAATGGGACGTTGTGAGGCTGCATGATTCCCTTTGAGAATCCAAATCTCTTACCCAACACAATTGCCAGTGCTAGAGCAGCAGCTCCAGCATTGATGTGGACTGCGGTACCACCGGCGAAGTCAATAGCGCCAAGCTTGTCTACGATCCAGCCGCCATCGTCTTCGGGGGTGAAGTTGAAGACCCATCCCGCTACTGGGAAATAGACCAATGTTGCCCACAAACCAGCAAACACCATCCAAGCGCCATACTTAGCTCGGTCTGCGATTGCTCCCGATATCAAAGCGACGGTAATGATCGCAAAAGTAGCCTGGAAAGCAACGAAAGCTAGTTCTGGAATGCTTCCTGCCGGAGCTGCGGCATCCGCAACTTGAGCGGCTAATCCAAGGGCGGCGGTGTCAATTCCAATGACGTGAGGGATGCCAATCCATCCAACATCGCCTACATCGGCAAACGTGATGGCGTATCCGTAAAGCACCCAGAGCACAGCAATCAGCGCAAGCGAGCCGAAGGAGAGCATCATCATGCTAACTACGGATTTGGCCTTTACAAGGCCTCCATAGAAGAAAGCTAGGCCAGGTGTCATCAAAAGCACCAGAGCGGCGGAGAAGAGCACGAACGCAGTATTTCCCTGTTCCATTCGAGTTCCTTTCAAATTCTGAACCACACCGCTTTGGTGCTTGGGGCCATTCTGACCCTGGTGTGTTTCAGGAAAGGGTGTTGTAGGTTTCCAAATTGTTTCAAGATTGCCCTTGAGGTGAAATCTTTGTTTCCAGATTCAGGGTATTTTGGGTCTATGAAATCAGAAAGAAACGCAGCTTTAGTGATGATGTTTGCCGCGATGGTTGGACTGCTGTTGGCAAATTCACCTTTCGGTCAGCCGGTGCTAAACGCAATCGATTTCAAGCTCAATCTTGATTTGATCAACATAAACATCACCCTTGGCCACGTGGTTTCGGATCTTTTCCTCGCGGTGTTTTTCTTTGTGGCGGGCCTCGAACTCAAATATGAACTGACCACTGGAATCTTGTCCAGCCCTAAACGCGCTCTGGTTCCAGTGCTTGCGGCCATTGCCGGTGTTGCAGTTCCTGCTTCGATTTATGCCTACTTGAACTGGGGAACAGCGGAAATTGTGGGCTGGCCAATTCCGGCAGCGACTGACATCGCTTTTGTTCTTGGGCTGTTGGCTATTTTCGGAAGAGGGATGCCAAAAGAGGCCCGTATCTTCCTTCTCGCACTGGCTATTTTCGATGACTTAGTCGCCATCGCAATCATTGCGGTGTTCTACACCGCCGATGCCCAGCCAATCTGGCTACTTGCCAGCGTTGCAGTGGCGACTGCATTCAGATTTGCAGAGATGTCCAAATCTAAGGACAAGTGGCTAATCCGAGCAGGTTTCGGAATCGTTCTTTGGTACACCGTTTACCAATCAGGTGTCCACGCCACCATCGCAGGAGTCTTGCTGGGAGTTCTAATCCCCGCAACTCGTGCTCACGGTGTGATTTCTAAGGTGCAACCGGCGACAAACTTTGTGATTCTTCCGCTATTTGCTTTCACCGCAGTTGCAGTCGCCATTCCAACAATGACCGGTGATTCAAACACGGTTTTCACTGGAATTTTCTTCGGGCTGTCCATCGGTAAGGTCGTTGGCATCTCAATTGCGGCATTGATTGCCAATCAGCTACTAAAGCCCAAGGACAGATTGCCGCTTGGAGTGTTGGACTTCATTCCATTGGGACTGCTTGCCGGAGTTGGGTTCACGGTATCTCTCTTGATGACTCATTTGGCCTTTTTGAACAATCAAGAACTCTACGCACAGGCCGTTCTTGGAGTCTTGTTGGGATCGTTTGTGGCAATGGGTGCAGGCGGAGCTTTACTCTGGCTACGTGCTCGGTGGCATCTAAGTAACAAGCCCAAGACTAAAAAGACGAAGTCAAAGAGCCGATCCGCGAAATAGCCCTTAGATACTTCTTCTTGTATCCGCCTGACAAATACTCTGAAGAGAAAACTTCCGTAAGCCCCACCCCTGTAGAGCTAATGCTGACTTGAGATTCGTAGAGCCTGTCGACAAACGATACGAACCTCAGGGCTGCCGATTGATCGGTCAGAACGTGAGCGTTGGTTAGAACGACAGAATCGACCGCATCAATAAGTTTTAGAAACTTTGATGGGTGAACTTTTGCTAGGTGAGCAAGCAATTTGTCGAAATCATCAACTGCAACCAACTGACCTTCGGAAACCTTCTGTTCAACTTGACTCATGTAGTCACCGGCGCCAAGGGCCTGGGTGTGTCCGTCGACGGGGCGATGGCGGTAGTCCTCGCCGTCAACGCTGACAATCAAGAAACGATCCGACATCGCAGCAATCTCTCTTGCAAAATCCTTGGCAGCGAACCGGCCCTGTCCTAAGGCATTCGGAGGCGTGTTAGAAGTTGCTGCGAACCTGATTCCCTTTGCTCCCAGCTCGCTAAGCAAGCGAGACATCAACATGGTGTCACCTGGATCGTCCAGCTCAAACTCATCGATACACAGAAGTTCATAGTTGGAAAGCTGCTTGAGAGCATCGGCGAAACCAAGAAGGCCAATAAGGCTGGTGTAGGCAAGAAAACTACCGAATGCCTTGGTTCCTTTGAAATCGTGCCAAATCGAAGCCAACAAATGTGTTTTACCAACGCCGAAGCCACCGTCGAGGTAGATTCCTGTGCTTTGCGGCGTTTTTGATCTAGAGAAAAACCCCTTGAGGCTAGATGGTCTAACAAACTCTCTTGCAGAGGCAACCGCTGCAGCCTGAGAAGGAAAGGATGAATCTGGCAGGTAGTTATCGAAGCGGGCTTTGGTAAACTCTCTAGGAGGTACCAGCTGACTGAGTACCTCTGACAAACTGGGATTGGGTTGAATTTCAACCAGGGAACAAATAGCCCCTGAAGTGGTTGACAATGACACCGCCTAGTGTGGTCCCGAACAAGCCCTCAGTCTACAAGGAGAACAAGTTGCCAATCAGCATAGACAACAGTCCTAAGTTTGCCGCGTACGCGAATCCGCGTGCACTGGTTAGCACCGAATGGCTTTCCCAGAACTTGGGTTCCGAAGGTCTAGTGGTCTTGGAATCCGACGAGGACGTACTGCTTTATCAAACCGGCCACATTCCTACTGCCCGCAAGATTGACTGGCACACAGATTTGAATGACAACAACACCCGTGACTATATCGACGGTGAAGGCTTTGCCGCAGTTATGTCGCGTCTGGGAATTAAGCGTGAAGACACAATCGTGCTCTACGGCGACAAGAGTAACTGGTGGGCCGCATATGCCCTCTGGGTGTTCAAGCTCTTCGGCCACGAAGATGTTCGCCTACTAGATGGCGGCAGAGATAAATGGACCAGCGAGGGCCGAGAGCTAACTAAAGACGTTCCTGCGGTCCAATCTTCAAGCTACCCGGTGGTGGAGCGAAACGATTCGACTCTGCGTGCATTCAGAGACGACGTCTTTTCACACTTTGGCAAGCCGATGATTGACGTTCGCTCACCTGAGGAATACTCGGGAGAACGCCTAACGGCTCCGGGCTATCCTGACGAAGGTGCATCTCGAGCAGGTCACATTCCAACTGCAGCTTCGGTGCCCTGGTCAAAGGCCTGCAACGAAGACCAGAGCTTCAAGGACCGCGCAGGACTGGAAGAGATTTACCTCAAAGGTGCATCTCTAGCTGGCCATTCTGATGTGATTGCATACTGCCGCATTGGTGAGCGCTCATCGCACACCTGGTTCGTGCTGAAGTACCTAATCGGAATTGAAAAGGTAAGAAACTACGACGGCTCCTGGAGCGAGTGGGGCTCTCTAGTGAAGGCTCCAATCACCGTTGGTAGCGAACCTGGTCCCATTCCTCAGCTGGTCTAAATGCCGACCCTTGAGACAGCTGAGCAGCTGATCAAAGACTTCGAGATTCTTAGAGATTCCGAGCGACTTGATCTGCTACTGGAATTTTCAGATGCTCTTCCGGAGCTGCCCCAGCGGTATGCAGATCATCCAGAGCTGTTAGAACGAGTCGAAGAGTGCCAATCCCCCATTTTTCTATTCGTTGAAATAGATGCTCAAGGACTAACACGGTTGTTTTTCAGTGCTCCAGCCGAGTCCCCAACAACTCGAGGCTTTGCCAGTTTGTTATTCAGCGTTATCGATGGCTTGCCCGTCAATGAAGCCTTGGAATTCGACCAGGACTTTCCCTTCAAGCTCTCGCTATCATCAGCTGTCTCACTTCTTCGACTCAGAGGTATGCTCGGAATTCTTTCGCGCATCAAACGCCAGCTTCGGGAAAAATCTCAACAGTGATCAAGCCAATTTTTGGTCTTGCTAAAGCTTCAGGTGCATCAGAACCAAAATCCTTGGCAGCCGCTTATGGCAATTGGTCTGGCATTCGCTCGAATCACGTAATCACTCAGTCGGGCAAGTTTTCGGGAAGCGATGGATCGTCCCGTTCGATATCGAGTAGCGAAGATCGGGAGCTTCTTTTGGAAATTCGCTCTCGTTCAGACCTGATTGTGGTCGATGCGGCTACGGCAAGGCTCGAGCAGTATCGAACCCCGCGCTCTAGAGCGCGCCTGGCAATCTTTTCATTGAATGGAGACTTCGACGGTATCCCAGCAATAGTAGATCAAGCGAATCCCGTCTTTCTGTTTTCAAGTGCTGCGGTCACAACCGAGCAGACAAGTTCTAAGAATGTGCTTGTGCAAACTGGTAGCAAGCCCTTTGATGGATTTCTAAACTGGGCAAATTCCAACGGGTTTAGCTCTATCTTGCTTGAGGCTGGGCAAACACTGACAGCCCTTGCCTTCGAGGCAGGCGTAGTTGGGCAATCGGCAATCACTAGAACGCCAATTGCCGCTAGCGAAACTCCCGAGACGCAGCGGAATCCATTTGATGGAGAAGCTGTGCTCGTATCTTTTGCACAGTCCGAGGATCACAGCTTTTCGCTCTGGACTCACTAACGGCGTGGCAGAAGCCCAAGGCCATGAGCGCCTCGTAGTGTTATTCAAATGCTCGAGATTTCTGATAAAACCGACACGACCGCTGACTTTCAGCTTGCGGTGATGTCCCTGCGCCAGGCGAATATTCGCGAAGGCGTAAACATTACAGAAATCCCCTCTCCTGACAAGATTGCAAAATACTCGGTTGCCTTGGCCGCCAACATCGGAATTGATGCTCACGAGAACAGATCCGATCAGGGAACCGGCCGATTTGTTCTTCTAAACTCCGACGAAGCCCAAGAAGGTTGGGGTGGCAACTACCGAATTATCTGTTTTGCAAAATCACCCCTGGAAACCGACATCGGACAAGACGAACTAATCACTGACGTTTGTTGGGCTTGGCTTGAAGATGCGCTTCGCAGCCGTTCAGCCGGGTACGCTTCCGAGGCTGGGACAATTACCAGAATCATCTCGCAAGGGTACGGGTCCATTTCTGGCCACAGCGACCATGCCGAGCTTGAGTTGCGAGCTTCCTGGTCACCTACTGATAACAACTTCTCTGCTCACCTTGAGGCCTGGCAAGACCTGCTGTGCATGATGTCTGGCCTTCCACCTGAATCTGGAATCAGCAGAATCTAATTGTCTGAATCACCTGAAGCACCCGAGCTTCCAGAACTTCCACTGCTTCAGCACCCTCGAGTAGCATCCAGGCTAATCACCGATGAGAGTGCACTCCAAGAAGCCGTTGCGGTTCTGAAGGCCACAAGTGGCTCAATAGCGATTGATGCTGAACGCGCCTCAGGATTCAAATATTCTCAGCGGGCATACCTGATTCAAATTCGAGCAGTAGATTCAGAGATTTTCCTGATTGATCCAGTAGCTACTCCGGAAATGGCAACCTCGAAGCCTTTTCAGGAACTTGCAGCACTTATGAGAGATCGCGAGTGGATTTTGCATGCTGCCACTCAAGATCTTCCCTGCCTCAACGAAATAGGGCTTTACCCAGGTTTAATTTTTGACACCGAACTGGCGGGGCGTCTTGCAGGCGCACCACGTGTTGGACTTGGTTCACTAACAGAATCACTATTGCAGATCCGACTTGCAAAAGAGCACTCCGCTGCGGACTGGAGTACTAGACCGCTACCTGAGTCCTGGTTGAATTACGCAGCTCTTGACGTTGATGTTCTCCATGAACTGGCCAGTGCGGTGCAGGACCTTCTGATCGAACAAGGCAAGCTGGATTGGGCCACTCAAGAGTTTGTCTATCTAATGAGCTTTAAGCCAAAGCCGCAAAGAATCGACAAATGGCGTGGCATCACAGGCTTACATAAAGTCCAGGACAGACTCTCCCACGAAATTGCTAGGCAGCTCTGGACTGCTCGAGAATCACTAGCTCAGAAAATGGATGTTGCTCCAGGAAGGTTAATTCCTGATTCCTCAATTTTGGCAGCCGCAACCCAAAAGCCTAAGACGCGACCAGAGCTCGCAGCTATGAAATCATTCTCGGGTAGAGCAAGCCGCTCTTACCTAGACCTCTGGTGGGATGCTATCCAATCTGCGCTAAAAGCAACTGAACTACCGAGTCTGAAACCTGAGAAAACCGATGCCATTCCTAACCACCGCAACTGGATTACAAAGTTTCCTGAAGCGGATCGTCGACTCAAATACGCGAAAGCTTCCCTGATTGAAATAGCTGAGAAAAAATCAGTTCCACTAGAAAATCTGCTGACCCCAGAGATTTTGCGTCAGGTTAGCTTCACTCCCCCAGAGAATTTATCAAAGGAAACTCTGTCCGAGAAGATGTCTGAACTAGGCGCCAGAACCTGGCAGATCGAGTTAGCTGCTCAGTTGATTGTTGATGCCTTTATTCTTGCGACGACAGCTCCGGTCGATCAGATAGCGGCTGATCTCCCGGCATTGGACGAGCATGAGGAACTCTAGAGCCTAGAACTTGGGCGACTATCTCCCTAGAAATACTCTGTGCAGTCAGACCCACTCGTTCCAGAATTTCATTTCTGGAAGCGTGCTCCAAGAATTCATCCGGTAAACCAATTTCACTCAAAGCAGTGTCAATCTGCGCGGCTCGAAGATCTTGACGAACTCTGGTTCCAATACCGCCGACACGAATACCATCTTCGATTGTGACAACTAGTCGATGATCAGCTGCCATCTTCACAATCGATTTTGGAACTGGGATTACCCAGCGAGGGTCAACCACGGTTGAGCCGATTCCCTGGTCTGAAAGCATCTTGGCAACCTGAATTCCAGTTTCAGCCATTGCACCGACGGTAAGAATCAGAACGTCCTTTGCCGAAGATTCGTGAAGAACATCCACCCCATCTTCGAGTCTTCTAATTGCCGGCAACTCGTTGGCAACAGTGCCCTTCGAAAAGCGAATCACCGTTGGAGCATCGCTTATGGCAACGGCTTCGGCCAGCAGTTCTCTGAGGCGAGCTTCGTCACGGGGGGAAGCAATGCGAATTCCTGGAACAATCTGGAGCATCGCAAGATCCCACATTCCGTGATGGCTGGCTCCATCTGGGCCGGTGACTCCAGCGCGATCAAGAACAAACGTGACTCCTGCCTTGTGAAGGGCTACATCCATCAGGACCTGATCAAAGGCCCTGTTCATAAATGTCGCGTACACCGCAACCACGGGGTGGAGACCACCGAAAGCCATTCCAGCGGAAGATGCAACCGCGTGCTGTTCAGCAATTCCAACATCGAACACTCGGTCTGGATACTTGGCTGCAAATTTGTGCATACCGACAGGAATTAGCATCGCTGCAGTGATGCCAACTACCGACTTGTTGTTATCGGCAATAGTGACCAGCTCATCGGCAAATACTGAAGTCCAGCTCTTTTTTCCTGAGGACTCAATAGAAACACCCGTATCCGGGTCAATCTGTCCAACAGCGTGGAACTGATCAGCTTCATCACTGACGGCTGGGTCGTAACCTTTACCCTTTTGAGTAATGGCGTGAACAATAACTGGGTTGGAATACTTCTTGGCTTGCCTAAGGGCAGCTTCCATTGCATGTAGGTCGTGACCATCAACTGGACCGATGTACTTCAGGTCTAGGTTTGGGAACATCCCCTTAGGTGCGAAAGAGCCAAGAAGTCCTTTACCTGCACCTCGCAAAGTTGAGTAGGCCATCCGGCCGATAGTTCCGAACTTGAAGAAAACTTTCTTACTCAATCGATACAAACGACGGTAGAACTTCTCGGTTCTAATGCCATTGAGATACCTAGCGAGTCCACCGATTGTTGGTGCGTATGAGCGACCGTTATCGTTTACAACAATCACAAGCTTGCGATCGTTGTCGTCTGTGATGTTGTTTAGCGCTTCCCAGGTCATTCCTCCCGTAAGCGCACCATCGCCAACAACCGCGATTACGTAGCGGTCGTTTTGCTCAGTAAGTTTGTATGCCTTAGCGATCCCGTCTGCCCAAGACAAGGATGATGAGGCGTGCGAGCTCTCCACGATGTCGTGTACCGACTCCGAACGCTGAGGGTATCCGGCAAGACCGTCTTTTTGGCGAAGGGTGTCAAAATCTTTTCGCCCAGTTAGAATTTTATGGACGTAGGACTGGTGACCAGTATCGAAAACGATGCTGTCATTTGGAGAATCAAAAACTTTGTGGATAGCAATCGTGGTTTCAACAACACCCAAGTTTGGACCTAAGTGACCTCCAGTTTTTGCAACCTTGGCAATCAGAAAATCCCTTATCTCTTGAGCTAGCTCGAGAAGCTGCTTGTGGGTAAGCGACTTTAGGTCCTCGGGCCCGTTAACTGAATCTAGTATCGCCATATCTATTCCAACTTCTTTGTCGGTGCTTGTATTCCTAGGCCGATACCAAGGATCGCAGTACGTATTGCAAAATACCACCATGCCTGAAGTAATCGGCCTCTCCTGGGGTGTCAATTCGAAGTACCGCATCAAATCGCACCTCGGCCTTACCTGGTGCCGAGTGCGCTGAAGGCTTAGCTGTGACCTTCAGGGTCTTGGGAGTCACTCCATTGTTGAGCTGATCGACGCCTTCGATTTCGAAGATTTCAGTGCCATCTAGTCCCAAACTCTCTGCCGAACTTCCGGCTGGGAACTGAAGAGGCAAAACACCCATTCCAATCAGGTTGCTTCGGTGAATGCGCTCGAAGCTTTCGGTGATTACTGCTCTGACCCCTAGCAAAGACGTTCCTTTGGCAGCCCAGTCTCTGGATGAACCAGAGCCGTATTCTTTGCCAGCCAGAATCACAAGCGGAATTCCTGCTGCCTGATAGTTCTCACTCGCGTCGTAGATGAATGATTGGGCACCATCTGACTTTGTGAAGTCTCTGGTGTATCCGCCTTCTACGTTGTCCAAAAGCTGGTTGCGAAGTCGAATGTTTGCAAATGTTCCGCGAATCATGACTTCATGGTTTCCACGGCGGGATCCATAGCTATTGAAATCAACTCGAGATACACCGTGGTCGGTTAGGTACTTTCCAGCAGGAGAATCGGCCTTGATGGAACCGGCTGGGCTGATGTGATCTGTGGTGACTGAATCGCCAAGTTTGGCAAGAACCCTCGCACCCGAAATATTTGTCACAGGCGCCGGGTTCATTGTCATGCCATCGAAGTAAGGTGGCTTTCTTACGTAAGTAGATTTAGCATCCCATGCGAAAGTGTCCCCGGTTGGAGTCTTGAGTGACTGCCAGCGCTTATCACCCTCGAACACACCGGCGTACTGCTTTGTAAACATTCCGGAGTTAATTGAAGAATCGATGGTGTCCTGGACTTCAGTTGGAGACGGCCAGATGTCCTTTAGGTAGACCTCTGAGCCATCAGAGCCAGTGCCAAGAGAATCCTTTTCAAAGTCAAAATCCATAGTTCCAGCCAGCGCGTAGGCAATAACTAGAGGCGGTGAAGCTAAGTAGTTCATCTTCACATCTGGATTGATTCGACCTTCAAAGTTTCTGTTTCCGGAAAGAACAGCGGTTACTGCCAAGTCATTTGCATTTACGGCATCAGAGATTTCCTGATCCAACGGGCCAGAGTTTCCAATACAAGTGGTGCAACCGTATCCAACTAGCTGGAAACCAAGAGCGTCTAGGTCCTTGGTAAGACCTGACTTGTCGTAATAATCTGTGACAACTTTTGATCCCGGTGCCAGTGAGGTCTTCACCCATGGCTTAGCCGTTAGCCCCTTGGCTACTGCTTTTCTTGCCAATAGACCTGCGGCAAGCATCACAGAAGGGTTTGAAGTATTGGTACAAGAAGTAATAGATGCAATGCTCACGTGACCGTGATCCATTGCGAAATCCTTACCCTTTACCTTTGCTGGGTTAGAAGCCACGGCGGAGTAGGCCTTGATGTCCTCTGAGAACTTGCGCTTGGACGACGAAAGCTCGATGCGGTCCTGTGGGCGCTTTGGTCCCGCGATGGAAGGAACAACCGTTGATAGGTCTAGCTCTAGGTATTCGCTGTACCGCGGCTCAATTGCTGGATCGTGCCATAGACCCTGGGCCTTGCTGTAAGCCTCAACCAGAGCAATTTCTTGTTCTGAACGACCAGTGAAGCGCAGGTAATCCAGAGTCACTGAGTCGATTGGGAAAATGGCAACGGTGGAGCCAAACTCCGGGCTCATGTTTCCAATTGTTGCGCGGTTGGCTAGTGGAACAGATGCCACACCTGCTCCGTAGAATTCAACAAACTTTCCAACCACACCGTGTTTACGAAGCTGCTCGGTGATCGTTAGAACTACGTCAGTAGCGGTTGCACCCATTGGAATCTGACCGGTGAGTTTGAAGCCAACAACTTTAGGAATAAGCATCGAAACAGGTTGGCCCAACATCGCAGCCTCGGCTTCGATTCCTCCAACTCCCCAGCCGAGCACACCAAGCCCGTTGACCATGGTGGTGTGAGAGTCGGTTCCAACGCAAGAATCTGGGTAAGCCTGCAAAACTCCGTCAACCTCGCGGGTCATCACTGTGCGGGCTAGGTATTCGATGTTTACCTGGTGGACAATTCCAGTGCCCGGAGGAACCACCTTGAAATCATCAAAGGCCATCTGTCCCCAACGCAAGAACTGGTAGCGCTCTTCATTTCTTTGGTACTCATACTCAACGTTGCGCTCAAAAGCATCGGCTGATCCAGCCACATCGATAACAACCGAGTGGTCGATGACTAGTTCTGCAGGTGCAAGCGGGTTGATCTTCTTTGGGTCTCCCCCAAGCTCAACCATCGCCTCGCGCATTGTGGCAAGGTCAACTACACAAGGCACTCCAGTAAAGTCCTGCATGATTACTCGAGCTGGAGTGAACTGAATTTCGGTATCTGGCTCGGCCTTTGGGTCCCAATCGATAATGGATTGGACGTGGGAAGAAGTCACGTTGGCGCCATCTTCGGTTCTAAGCAGGTTCTCGAGCAATATCTTGAGGCTGTAAGGAAGAGTTTTAGCATCGAGTTTGGATAAGTCAAAGATTCGGTACTTCTTACCCGAAACTTCTAGCTCGCGCGCAACGCCGAAACTATCTATCTTGGACACTATTTACTCCCTATTTCCCATGAGCCCGCTGGGCCCTTAGCTCTAAAAATACCATCCCTAGCGTGGCTTTAAAACGGTGGCCCTAAGCATCAGCCAGGTGCACACGATCACTAGGGCGTATAACGGTGGACCCATTGCAACGCGCGCCGTTGCCAATAGCTCTGTATTGCCCGCAAAGTAGAGGGGAAGCTGAATAGCCAGTCGCAGACTAAAAAACCCAACCCAAAATGCAGTGACGCCTGAGTAAATGGCCAATACCTTCTTGTTTTTCCGCCAGCTCGTATCGTGGCCTCGAAGGATTTCCACCAGCACACCGATTATTGGCCATCGAACCAGAATTGATAGCAACAGCACAGATCCGTAGACAGCGTTTGTGATAAATCCAGGAATAAAGTAGTCAACTGCTTGACCGCCTTCACGCAGAGCTAACCAAGCTGCAAATCCAACTGCCAAAGATCCAATCAACGCACTGGATGCCGACTTGCGCGTAATCAACCGATAAAGAATGAACAAGACTGAGGTGCCGCCAGCCAGCGATACTGAAATCAATGCCTCGCCAGTTATGGCAAAGCTAGTTCCAAACAAAACGCTTGGCAGGATGGTTTCAACTACGCCGAGCCAGCCACCCATTCCAGCAAGTAAAGACTTTTTGTCGAACTGAAGATTTCCATTTTCAGCACTAACCCCGAGTCTCTTTGCGGCAGAATCGCGTAGTTCATCATTGGACATCAGGAAAGCGCCTTTTTAGCTGCAGCGGGAGCAACTAGTTGCAGCAGTTCCTTTGGCGGCATAGGGCTAGGACCTCTCATAACCACCACGGAGCGAAAGATATCAATCATGTAAGTCATGGCAAGAGTGTCAGCCAGAGCTAAACCTGAAATAACACCGCGAAGGAACCACTTCGGTCCATCAACGCCAATAAATTTAGCAAGTCTAAAACCTCCGTCACGGGTTGGTATTTGAGCGTTGAGCTCCGGGCCTAATGGACCAATGACCGTTTCAGTTTTGCCATTCTGGGATTGAATTGAATGCTCTAGCGCTGCTCGAATTTCGTGCCAGATACCTTCGCTGCCAGGGGCACTAAAAGCCTGAAGTTGCAAAGACGATCCCTGGTGTTCAACTGTTAGGGCGACTATGCGACTGGATGCCTCCTCGACCTCAAGTTTTAGTGTAACGTCTTCACGAATTGGAATCTGAAGCGCACCAAAGTCAACTAAGGGCTTGATTTCAATTACTTCGCTGGAGTCAAATGGGCCAGCCGAAACCCTGTCGATGGGTGCTGACTTTGAATTTCCGTATGCGAGCATCTAGGCTCGACCACTCGAACCGAAACCGGTTTCGCCGCGTTCGCTATCCGGAAGTTTGTCAACAGCTGTGAACACTGCCTTCTCGACCGACTGGATAAGAAGCTGAGCAATTCGATCCCCTGCGGCAATTTCAAAATCGGTATCAGAACTGTTATACAAAATCACCATGATCTCACCACGGTATCCAGCATCGATGGTTCCGGGTGTATTCAAGACTGTGATGCCGTGCTTTGCCGCCAAACCTGATCTTGGGTGAACTAAACCTACATACCCATTAGGTAAGGCAATCGAAACACCGGTAGGAACCAATACTCGAGACCGCGCCGGAACAGTGGTTGCAACAAAAGAGCGCAAGTCAGCGCCCGCATCTCCTGGTTTGGCGTAGACCGGTGCAAAGCCCTCTGGGGCGCTTATCAATACTCTAACTTCACTCATCAGATGACAGCGTAATCTAGAAACTGTGCCCAACCCAAAACCGACAGAGCCAATTGTCTATCGGGAGCGAGTTCGCCCAAATTTAGGAACCTTTATAGCGGTGGCAACGCTGTTGCCGGCTGTGACACTGGTTTCTGAGCCGTTTGATTATCGCATTGGAATAGCTGTTGGGCTAATACTGGTGACATCAATTTGGGCAGCGCTATTTTTCTTGGCCCCAGTTATTCAGGTGGGAAGTTCTCATCTAACGGTGGCTCGTGCAAAGATTCCGAGGAATTTACTTGGAAAAATCGAAGAGATTGCTAAAGATCAGATTTTTTCGGAACGAGGACCGAAACTAGACCCGGCCGCCTACAAAGTTTTCCAAGGAACTGTGAAAACAGCCATAAAAATTTCATTAAATGATCCAAATGATCCGACCCCCTACTGGATCATCTCAACTCGGAAGCCAGCACAACTAGCCGAAGTGCTTAGGGCAAAAAACTAAGCGTCACACTCTGAACAGATTGGGCCGTTCTTGGTCTTTCTTGCAACCAGTGAGCGGTGCTTCACAATAAAGCAATTTGAACAAGTGAATTCATCATCTTGTGGAGGCAAAACCACAACATCTAGATCTTCCGAGACAACGTCCGGGATTGAAAAAGAGTCGCCCGAGTCATCAACTTCAGTATCCGAAGCTCCTGTGGTAGCAGGGACACGCTCTTTTATAGCCTCGATGGACTCGGTGTCATCGTCAGCTTTTCTAGGGGCGTCGTAATCGGTTGCCATTGTGGGACCCTTCAGTTCTTCGGTAAGCGCTAGTAGTGTCCAACAAAAACCACCCAATAGCAAACCGACACAGCGACAATTTCCTTGGAAACTCCCGTGTTTTTGCTAGGCCCACGGGGCCCTTGCTGGCACACTTCTTGATAGGAGAAGACAAGCCATGAAAGACATAAAGTTCCTGGGCGCAGATGGTGACTT
>WLFS01000029.1 GCA_009703635.1 Actinomycetota bacterium | reverse complement strand
CGGGAAACGACAACCCTGACGTGGTGGCTGCTCGAAAAGCCCTAAGTTTGCTGCTTTTCTAGCAACGAGCCAGAGATAGTTGACGTGGCCAAAATACAGGCCAAAATGACCCAGATAAGGACCGAGTAATGCAGTTTTTGGTGTGGGTAGAGCAAACTAGGCTTAACTACATGCCTGTTTACTTGGATCACGCCGCTACTTCGCCAATTCGGCCAAGTGTCCTGGCACACTACTCCAAGGCTCTAGAACAGGTTGGAAACCCAACCTCAGTTCACTCCTTCGGGCAAAGCTCAAGGCAAATGCTAGAAGAAGCTAGGGAGTTAATCGCCGCAAGTATTGGCTGTGATCGCAATGAGGTGATCTTTACTTCCGGCGGAACTGAATCAGACAACCTCGCCGTCAAGGGTCTTTACTGGCAACGTCATGCGCAAGATCGAAACCGGACACTGATTGTTACATCCAGTGCGGAGCATGCTGCAGTCCTTGATGCCGTGAATTGGTTAGTTGCCGAGCAGGGCGCCGAGGCACATTTTGTTTCAATGAACGATGACGGCGTTCTTGATCTAGCAGAGCTTGCTGATGTCTTAGAAAAGCGATCTGATCAGATCGCACTTGTCTCTTTGATGTGGGCCAACAATGAAATTGGCGTAGTTCATCCAATTCAAAAAATCACTGCGCTCGCTAGAGAATATGCAATTCCGGTTCACTCCGACGCCATTGCGGCTCTGGGTCACATCCCAGTGAACTTTGCAGCTTCTGGTTTGTCAGCCATGACTGTCACTGGCCATAAGGTGGGTTCCCCAGTTGGAGTCGGAGCTCTTATTCTTGCTAGGTCTGAAAAGCTCACTCCCGTGTTTCACGGCGGCGGCCAGGAAAGAAACTTACGATCTGGAACACCGGATGCAGCTGCCGCTTCAGCGATGGCCCTTGCGGTCAAAGAAGCCGTAGGTGAGCAGGCTCAGTTAGAACTCCTGCACGCGAAGCTTTCGGCAAGATTAGTTGCTGGAGTTCGGGAAGCGGCACCAGATGTAAAGGTATCTTCGGAGCACGCTCCAAGACTTGCAAACAACGTTCACTTTAGATTCCGAGGATGCCTCGGAGATAGCTTGCTTTTTCTGTTGGATCTCAATGGTGTATCCGTTTCCACTGGCTCGGCTTGCGCCGCAGGTGTGAATAGCCCCTCTCACGTGGTGCTTTCCCTTGGAGCCAATTCGGACGAGGCTATGGGCACAATGAGAATCACCTTTGGACACAACTCTTCAGATGCTGACGTTGATGCATTCCTGGATGCTTTTCCAAAAGCCTACGAAGGCGCCAAGAAGGCAGGATTGACTAGGCGATGAAGATTCTGGCGGCAATGAGTGGCGGGGTTGATTCAGCGGTAGCTGCTGCTCGCGCTGTTGAGGCTGGCCACGAAGTAGTTGGAGTCCACCTTGCCCTTTCCCGAATGCCCGGAACTTTGCGAACTGGTTCCAGGGGGTGCTGCACGGTTGAGGATTCTATGGACGCCCAGCGAGCTGCCAACAAAATTGGAATTCCCTTTTACGTTTGGGACTTCTCGGAGCGCTTCAAGCAAGACGTAGTGGATGATTTCATCGCGGAATATTCAGCCGGAAGAACTCCAAATCCCTGCATGAGATGTAACGAGCGCATCAAATTCTCAGCCCTTCTCGAAAAAGCCCTTGCCCTAGGGTTTGATGCGCTTTGCACCGGGCACTACGCCAGCGTCGAAAAAGACGCTGAGGGAAATCTGGAACTTCATCGATCTCTTGCCATGGCAAAGGACCAGTCCTATGTGCTGGGAGTTTTGACCGAAGAGCAGCTCAAGCACTCATACTTTCCAATTGGCAAAGCTGCCAATAAGGAAGACATCCGCAAAGAAGCTAAGGATCGAGAGCTTTCAGTTGCAAACAAACCCGACAGCTACGATATCTGCTTTATCCCTGAGGGCGATACCAGAGATTGGCTGTCGGACAAGATCGAACTAACACCCGGATCAATTGTTGATAGCAGTGGAGTAGAACTTGGCAAGCACGATGGAGCCCTCGGGTACACGGTGGGTCAGCGTAAGGGTCTCAAGCTAGGCCGTCCCGCCAAAGATCGCCAGCCTAGGTATGTGCTTGAGATAAGACCAAAAGAAAATGTTGTGGTCGTCGGTCCAGAAGATGCACTGACAATCTCTGAGCTCTCAGGTGAAAAGTTCTCCTGGTGCGGAAAGGCGCCAAATAATTCAAGCGAGTGGTTTGAAGCTGAAGTTCAAGTTCGCGCTCACGGTGAATCGCACCCTTGCAAACTTCGAGTGGTAGCTGGCCAAATGGTGATTCGGCCAAATCTACCCATTCGCGGAATCTCACCTGGCCAAACAGCAGTTGTTTACCTGGGCTCTAGAGTGCTTGGCCAAACCACAATCGACAAAACAGTCTCCGCAGTTTTGGAGCAGGTGTGATCTTGGACAAGAAAGTTGTAGAACGGGTTGCCGAACTGGTAGACACCATCAACAAACACCGTGCTGCCTATTACCAATCAAACACCTCTTTGATTTCAGACGTCGAATACGACAAGTTGATGCGCGAGCTTGAAGGGCTCGAGTCAAAGTATCCGCAGCTAATAACTGGAGATTCACCAACTCAAACTGTCGGGGGAGAAGTCAGCCAAACCTTCACGCCGGTGAAGCATCTTGAGCGCATGATGAGCTTAGACAATGTGTTCTCGAGCGAAGAGCTAGATAGCTGGCTTGAGAAAACTGGCGGCGGTCCATTTCTGTGTGAGCTAAAAATTGACGGTCTGGCAATCAACTTGCGGTACGAAAAAGGAAAACTTGTATCTGCGGCAACCAGGGGCGATGGCGCCGTTGGCGAGGACGTCACACGGAATGTAATGACCGTGAAGGGAATCCCTCACGCTCTCTCAGGGAAAAACCATCCGGATGTAGTCGAGATCCGTGGTGAGGTGTTTTACTCTCTAGCTGATTTTGCCAAGCTCAATCAGTCACTGATTGACGCTGGCAAGGCTCCCTTTGCCAACCCTAGGAATTCTGCCTCCGGTTCACTGCGCCAGAAGGATTCCAGCGTCACAGCTTCAAGGCCTCTTCAGATGATCGTTCACGGCATTGGCGCTTGGACCGATAAGAGCGTTGTCAGTCAATCGGAGCTCTACGCAAATCTCAAAAACTGGGGACTTCCCACCTCCAGTAGGTATCAGGTGTTGGATGACGCAAGCCAAGTAAAGAAGTACATCGCTGATTTCGAAGCTAAGCGACACACTCTTGAGCACGAAATCGATGGTGTTGTTGTCAAAGTTGACGAGCTATCGAGACAGCAAGTACTTGGTTTCACCTCACGCGCACCGAGGTGGGCAATTGCCTTTAAGTATCCGCCAGAGCAAGTAAACACGAAGCTACTGGATATCAAAGTATCCATTGGCAGAACTGGCCGAGCTACCCCGTATGCCGTTCTTGAGCCGATTCGTGTGGCCGGAAGTGAAGTTGAATTCGCCACCCTGCACAATCAAGAGGTGGTTGCCGCAAAGGGAATTCTCATCGGAGACACCGTGGTGCTTAGAAAAGCAGGGGATGTAATCCCTGAGATTTTGGGCCCGGTAGTAGCTCTTCGGGATGGCTCTGAAAAGAAGTTCGCCATGCCAAAAAACTGCCCGGACTGTGGCTCAAAACTGGCTCCAGCCCAAGATGGTGATGTTGACCTTCGATGCCTAAATGCCAAATCTTGCCCGGCCCAACTTCGCGAGCGAATTGCCTACATCGGTTCGCGTTCTGCGCTGGATATCGAAGCACTTGGATTTGTCACTGCCGTTGCACTAACTCAGCCACTTGAGCCGAAGGTTCCACCAGTCAAATCTGAAGCGGACCTTTTCACTCTAAAGCTTGAGGATTTGCTTCCAATCAAGTCGGAGGTAGTTGATGCCGATACTGGCGCCGTCAAGCTTGATTCCGACGGCAAACAAAAGGTAGTTGAATATTTCAGGAAAAAAGATGGCTCGCCGGCAACGGTTGCAACCAAACTCCTAGAGGAATTAGAAAAAGCCAAATCTCAACCTGCTTGGAGAGTGCTGGTTTCGCTTTCCATTCGACACGTGGGTCCAGTAGCAGCAAGAGCGCTCATGAATTCCTTCGGGTCAATCGAGAAAATCTTCGCGGCCTCCGAGCAGGAGCTTGCGAGAGTTGATGGAGTCGGGGCGGTAGTTGCAGTAACAATCAAAGAGTGGATTTTGGTGGATTGGCACAAGGACATCATTCAAGCTTGGAAAAAAGCTGGGGTCAATTTCACCCAGGACATTTCCGCTTCTGAATCAGGTGCGTTCCAGGGAATGAGCATTGTGGTGACTGGAACTCTAGTGGAGCTTACTCGCGAGCAGGCAGAGGAAGCCATAATTTCGCGTGGCGGTAAGGCTGCTTCTTCGGTTTCTAAAAACACCGCTTTTGTCGTTGCGGGATCTGCCGCCGGGTCCAAATTAGCCAAGGCAGAATCGCTCGGCGTAGAAGTAATTGATGAAGCTGAGTTTGCTAAAAGGCTAGCGAACTAGTATTTCTTGTCCTCGTAGGACTCAACTTCGATCGCTTCGTAGGATTCAGCGCGAGGCTCAGAGAAGTCAACATTGGTCTCAAAGCCATCGGTGATTGAAGGCGATGATCCCTCAAGCTCGGTCTGAGCTAGGGTTTCGTCGGCTGCAACCATGGACTCGGTGGACATCAAGGACTTCAAGGTGTTTAGGAAGTCTTCAATTTCGTTAGCCTCTGACTCCCAGCGAGATAGTCGATCTTGTCCATCCACGATTACCGCGTTTGCAAAAGCTTCGGCCTTTCGAGCAAGAAGTTCGGCACGACGACGTGACTGGTTGATCAAGTTCCCAGCGTTTCGCTGAGCGTCTTCGGTCACGTTTGCGGCTGTTACCTTGGCGTCGCGAAGATTTCTTTCTGCTTCCGAGTTAAGTTCTGCAGCGAGTCTTGATGCTTCCGCAACTGCCTTGTTCGCATCATCGGTTGCTTGCTGAGCTTGCTTTACAGCAGATTCGTAAATTCTTAGGGCTTCTTGCTCACCTTCGTCGCGCTTAGCCTTTAGCTCTGCTTCGAGTTCGACACGGGACTGCGCTGTACGCTGAGCAAGTTCGGTAGCAAGAGCACGCGCTTCTTCAGTCTCGCGGTGAACAGAAGCACGAAGCTCTGCAGCGTATCTTTCACCCTCTGAGCGAATTGCTGATGCTTCGCGCTGAGCGTGAACAATCTTCTCGGTAGCGTCTGCTTCCTGAGTTTTAGCCTGAGCCAAAATCTCTGCTCTGGTTCTTTCGGCATCAAGACGAACCTCTTTAGCTTTGGACTCGGCATCGGAAAGAAGTTTCTGAACGGCTGCTTCGGCCTTTCGGGTGAGTTGCTCAGCTTCGGCCTTTGCTGTCTCGCGAACGCGCAGTGCGTCTTGACCGGCGTCGGTCATAAGTTTTCTAGCCTGCTCTTCAGCAACACGAAGGGTCTGCTCGAACTGAGCACCAAGTTCCGCGTATCCAGTTCCCGCATCGCGCTTTAGGCGCTGCTTTAGGCTTGCGATCTCGGACTTGAGAAACTCAGCCTCGCTGGCGGCTTTGTAGTTGTAGTCGCGAACGTGATCGAGCTCTTCGCGCATTGCGGAGACAGCTGCGTCTACCTCGTCTTTGTCGTAGCCTCTAAAGACGAGCTGAAATTCTGAATTGTCCACGGGTCTTACCTTTTTATAGGGGAATAAGGGGTTTACTACCTAGATACCTACTTTAGTGGGGTATTTCGCCCCAGAATCAAACAATTTCTTTGTTGCTAGAATGGGCCAGCTGGGGCCAAAACCCCTCCAATTCAGAGTTTCTCTAAACCGAAGGTTTCCATGTCCGAGATCACCCCTGAGCTAGTTAGGCACCTAGCCGGCCTTGCCCGCATTGAGGTCAGCGAGGCTGAGGTGGCCCAATTTGCCAGTCAGCTGGCTTTGATCGTGGAATCGGTTGCCACTGTCAAGGCTGCCGTGAGCGATGAAATTGTCGCCACCAGCCACCCAATTCCTATGGCCAATGTTTTCCGTGATGATGTTGTCAAGCCCTCATTGACTCAAGCCCAGGCTCTTTCTGGGGCCGCTGACAGCGAGTCAGGTCGCTTCAAGGTCTCAGCCATTCTGGATGAGGACTAGAGCCAATAATGTCCCTTCTAAACAAATCTGCCCATGAACTAGCTTCGATGCTGGCCTCCAAGGAAATCTCCTCGGTTGAGCTAACTAAAGCCCAGCTGGAAAACATTGACAAGCTAAACCCCAAGCTCAACAGCTACCTAATCGTCACTCACGAACTGGCTTTGGCTCAGGCTAGAGCTGTTGACGACCTTCGTGCCAAGGGTGAGAAGCTTTCGGCGCTCGCTGGTGTGCCAATTGCAGTCAAAGACAACCTGACCACAATCGGAATTGAAACTACCGCCGGATCCAAGATTCTCAAGGGCTGGG
>WLFS01000028.1 GCA_009703635.1 Actinomycetota bacterium | reverse complement strand
TTCCTCGAGTAGCTGAAGTTCCACTCGGTGGCACCGCAGTTGGAACCGGAATCAACACACCAAAGGGTTTCCCTCAGGCAGTTATAAAACTTCTTGCCGACCAGACCAAACTTCCAATCACTGAAGCTCGCGATCACTTTGAAGCCCAGGGAGCAAGAGATGCGCTAGTCGAAGCATCCGGTGCCTTGCGAGTTTTGGCAGTTAGCCTCACAAAAATCAACAACGACCTTCGCTGGATGGGCTCAGGACCAAACGCCGGCCTTGGAGAGCTTTCTATTCCTGATCTGCAGCCAGGCTCTTCAATAATGCCCGGCAAGGTAAACCCAGTTGTTCCTGAGGCAGTTTTGATGGTTTGCGCACGAGTTATAGGAAACGACCAGACCGTTGCCTGGGCAGGGGCTTCTGGAAACTTCGAACTAAACGTGGCAATTCCAGTGATGGGTAACGCCCTATTGGAGTCGATTAGATTACTTGCCAATTCATCAAAGGTCTTGGCAGATAAGACCATTGAAGGCCTTGAGGTCAACACCGAAAGAGCAAGGGCCCTGGCTGAGTCCTCACCTGCAATTGTGACTCCGCTGAACAAGGTAATTGGTTATGAGGCGGCTGCCAAGATTGCTAAGCACTCCGTTGAGAAGTCAATTACCGTTCGAGAAGCAGTTATCGATTTAGGTTTTGTTGAGCGTGGCGAGATTACATTAGAGCAGCTCGATGCAGCTCTCGATGTTCTTACTATGACCAAACCGCCAAAGTAACCGCTCCTAAAAAACCTGCAATCAAATATGGCCCCAGCGCCATTGATCCGCCAAGCTTTAACTTTTTTCTCAGCAATAGCCAGATCGCAACTATCCCTGCAATTAGAAAACTAATCCCTAGCGCGATTATCGGCAGAAGTGGTGAAAACCAACCTAGTGCAAGAGCCATGACGGTCATGAGTTTGACATCCCCCATGCCAAGAAGTCCGAGTCGGTTAATCAGTAGTGAAAGAGTGAAGGTAACAACTCCAGACAAAAGCGCCCAGAGCATGTTGACAAATCCCGCTCCGGTGACGCCTGCCAATAGTTGACCAAGCCATGTAATTGGAAAAGCAGGCAGTACGTATTTGTTTGGTAGACGTCGCTCAAGAATATCGGTCTTGGCTAAGGGCCAAGCCGTAAGGACCAAATAGCCAAGACCGAGTGCCGAAAACAACGAGGAGAGATTTTCAAACACCCGCTCAGGGTATTGATGTTGTTCTTACTTAGGGAAAGTTATCCCCAAGCACTTACCGGTCCAAAAGCTCCGTTACCAAAGCCGCGATTGCACTTCGCTCGGAGCGAGTCAAGGTGATGTGAGCAAACAGTGACTGGCCCTTGAGGGTCTCAATCACTGACGCGATTCCATCGTGTCTTCCGACTCGAAGGTTGTCGCGCTGGGCAACATCGTGAGTCAAGATCACTCTGGAATTTTGACCAATGCGGGACAAAACAGTGAGTAGGACGTTTCTTTCCAGCGACTGAGCTTCGTCAACAATCACGAAACTGTCGTGTAGAGACCGTCCTCGAATGTGGGTTAGCGGTAGCACCTCGAGCAGGCCCCGATCCTGGATGTGCTCGATTACTTCTTTGGAAACCAACGCGCTTAGGGTGTCAAAAATCGCCTGGCCCCAAGGATTCATCTTTTCGGCCTCGGTGCCTGGAAGGTAGCCAAGCTCCTGTCCGCCAACCGCATAGAGGGGTCTAAAGACCATTATCTTTTTGTGCTGGCGCCTTTCAACTACTGCTTCTAATGCCGCACACAGCGCCAAGGCCGATTTTCCGGTACCGGCTCGTCCACCCATCGAAACAATTCCAATTTCCTGATCCAACAGGTAGTCAATGGCAAGACGTTGCTCGGCAGATCTTCCTTGAACTCCAAACACTCCGCGATCTCCTCGCACAAGCTTGACATTCTTGCTTGAAGTGACGCGACCGAGTGCGTGTCCTCTTTCTGAGGAGATAACTAAACCACTGTTGACTGGAAGGTTCGCAGCCTCTGGGTGCGCGATTTCTTCGTTGTCGTAAAGCTCTGCCATCTGATCAGCGCTTAGTGCTAGCTCACTAATTCCGCTCCAGCCGGAGTCGGTAGCAAGTTCGTTTAGGTACTCCTCCGCCAACATTCCAAGACTTGCAGCCTTGACTCGCATTGGAAGATCTTTTGAAACAACGGTGACGTTGAAGCCCTCGTTGGATAGGTTCATGGCTACCGAAAGAATGCGCGAGTCATTATCGCCAAGCTGGAATCCGGTTGGCAGTATCGACTGGTCGCTGTGGTTTAGCTCAACCCGTAGGGTTCCTTTGTCGCCAACCTCTATTGGAAAATCAAGTCGCTGATGCTTTTGACGAAGGTCATCTAGGTGCCTGAGAGCCACTCTTGCAAAGTAGCCAATTTCAGGATCGTGGCGCTTTTTCTCAAGCTCATTGATTACCACGATTGGTATGACAACTTCGTGTTCCTCGAAGCGAAACATGGCCTTTGGATCGGAAAGCAAAACTGAGGTGTCCAGCACGAAGGTTCTCACCGCCTGGTCGTTCTTGGTTTGGTTCTTGGCGGTTGAAGCAGCTTCGGCTTTAGGCAATTATTCCTCCATAGTTTCAGGCTTAGCTTTAAGGTAAATCCTGAGAAGGAGTTGGAGCGCTAACAACACGCCCGAATCAAGGGTCGCCTAAGCGCCGAAACGACGGTGCCTGCGGGCAAAAGCTCGGATCGCCCGAAGGAAGTCCACCCGGCGAAAATCCGGCCAGAGAGCTTCCTCGAAGTAAAGCTCGGAGTTGCTGGATTGCCAAAGCAAAAAACCACTGAGCCTTTGTTCACCGGAAGTTCTGATAATCAGATCTGGGTCAGGTTGATCTGAGGTGTAGAGGTGCTTGGCAATAAGTTCAGGAGTGAGTGAGTCAGCAAGTTTTTCAAGGTCAGACCCATGGCTGATTGAGTCCCTAACGATTGAGCGCATAGCGTCGGTTATTTCTTGACGACCGCCATACCCAATGGCGAGGTTTACCTGGGCCCCTTGAGTGTCACGGCTAGCCAATTCGCTTTGCTCAAGCACCTCCAGGAAGTTAGGTGGCAAAGAGCGTCGATCTCCAACTAAGCGCAGCTTCCAGTTTCCGCGGCGCACCATTTCTTGGGCAAGACCGGTGAGAATAACCAGTAGATCCTTTAGCTCTTCGGAATCGCGTCTTTTCAAATTCTCGGTCGACAGCAGGTACAAAGTGACAACTGGCACCTGTAGGCCATCACACCACGAGAGAAAGTCAAAAATCTTTTGCGCTCCGGCTACGTGACCTGCTTTGGCCTTTGAGCCATTCTTCTTGTCCGCCCAGCGTCTATTGCCATCAAGCATTACTGCGATGTGCTGAGGGATGTTGGACTTATCTAGCTGACGCTCAAGTCGCCCTTCATAGAGTCGATAAACCAGATTTCGCACTTCTTAAGGTTACCGCTGGAAAAGCAAACTAGGGTTGAATCATGACCAAGGGCCCATCCAACGAGACTCCAATACATCTGCCCCTGTCTGAGATATCCGAAACGGTGGCTGAAACCAAGCCCACCTGGAGAGGTTGGATTCACACTGGAATCCTTCCACTGGTCATCGCCGGAGGCATTGTTCTTTTGGTGGTGGCAGATGGATTGGTTGCCAAAGTTGCTGCGGCTGTTTTCTTCGCTGGTTCGGTACTGCTGTTTGGAACCAGCGCTATTTACCATCGCTTTAATTGGGGTCCTAAGGCCAAGCTTGCGCTCAAGCGCTTCGATCACGCCAACATCTTTTTGCTAATCGCTGGTAGCTATACCCCGGTGACCTTGCTGGCCCTACCGCAAGAAAAGGGTCTGCTGCTAATTGTTGCAATTTGGATAGTTGCTCTACTTGGAATTGGCTTTAGGGTCTTCTGGATTGGTGCACCGAGGTGGCTATACGTCGTGATTTACATCGCGATGGGCTGGGCAGCAGTTGTCTATCTACCGGAACTGCTAGCAGCAAATCTTGCAATGATGCTACTTATCTTGATCGGTGGATTGCTCTACACACTCGGTGCGGTTTTCTACGCGATGAAAAGGCCTAATCCATTCCCCGGACACTTTGGCTTCCATGAGATTTTTCACACCTTTACCGCTCTGGCATTTATGTGCCACTGGAGCGCAGTGCTACTTATCTCCCTGTCCCCAGTTGTCGGCTCCTTCGGCTAGAAACTAGCGCTCTGGTTTTTCTGGAGGAGCTGGTCGATCAGGCTTACCTGTTAAGCCATAACTAGTATTCGATTCTGAACTGGAGAGCTGCTCCTGATCTAGTAGTTCAGCAATTTCAGCACGGTAGCGAACGCGTCGGATCCTTCGAACCAGGTCCCAAATAATCAGCAGCGATGCTGCTGCCAAACCGAAGGTGGATAGAAAGCCAACCACACCTGGGCTGTACCAGGTGTCATCGATGATTACTTCGCCGGGGGCAGGAGTTTCCAAGAGGATTGCAAAAAGTTTCATAACTCAAGTATGAACTACGAATCTCGGTTAACCTTAAGCCGTGAGTGAAAATCTTCTTGAGAAGCGATACGGGGTTGGATCAACCCGCAAAAAAGACCGAGTATTCGCAATAGTCATCGGGTCTATCGCTCTGGTTGCCTTTCTAGTTTGGGCTCTAATTTTCACTATTGACGATGCTCAAAAAATCAGCACTCGGGATGTTGGCTTCACCGTAAATGATGAATTCTCAACCGAAGTCGTTTTTGAGGTCACTAGGCAACCTGGCCAAAAAGTGATGTGCGATGTACAAGTGCTTAGCCAAAGCTATGCCGTGGTTGGGTTCAAAACCATTGCTGTAGAACCCTCAGCAAACCGCTCAGTTGTGGTTTCAACCGTGGTGAACACCACAGAACTTGGTACAACGGGCTTGGTTGATAGCTGCCGTTGAAAGTAAGCTTTAGAGATTATGTCTGAACCTAACGAAGCGACCTGGCTTACCCAGGAGGCCTTTGACCGCCTTGCTGACGAGCGCGAGCACCTAATCACAGTTGCACGAGGAGATATCGCCAAGCGGATTCAGGAAGCTCGTGAAGAAGGTGACCTGAAGGAAAACGGTGGCTACCATGCCGCCAAAGAAGAGCAAGGCAAAATCGAAGCCCGAATCAATCGCATTGAAGAGATTCTCGCAACCGCTCAAGTAGGGGAAGCTCCCAAAGCTCACGATGTAGTTGAGCAGGGCCTGGTGGTGACGGTAAATCTAAACGGAAGCGAAAAGAAGTTTTTGTTGGGAAGCGCAGAAATCAACGACGACAGCGTTGAGGTTTATAGCCCGGACTCACCAATTGGCAGTGCAATTCTTGGCAAGAAAGTTGGCGAAGAACTTCAGGTGTTTTTGCCTAATGGCAAAGCTATTTCAGTAAAGATTCTTAGCGTAGCGAACGCTTAGTCTTCTCTCGGCTTCTCGAGTCTTGGGCGAAGCCCGGCTTTTTCTAGGGCCTTCACAACTTCCATTCGGTGCTCGTGACCGCTGGTTTCGACCGACAGGTTCAACTCAACTTCACTAATCTGCAAGCCATTTCCGTGTCTTGTGTGCAGCACCTCAACAACGTTTGCATGCGCTCCCGCAATTACTTCAGCGGTAAGTGCAAGTTGACCTGGGCGGTCAGGAAGCATCACAGAGAAATTGGTGTAGCGATCCGAAGCCGATAGACCGTGACGAATAACTCTCTGAAGGAGCAGCGGGTCCATGTTGCCACCCGACAAAATAGCAATGGTCTTGCCCTTGGCTTTGGCTTTGCCGTTCATCAGTGCTGCAACTGCTACAGCACCGGCTGGTTCGACTAGCTGCTTGGAACGCTCAAGTAAAACCAAGATGGCCTGAGCAATGTCATTTTCTGAAACGGTGACTACCTTGTCGATGTGTTGCTTGATCAGCTCGAAAGGCACTCTACCAGGCTTTGCAACAGCGATACCGTCAGCGATAGTTGGGGTTGCAACCACTTCGGTGATTTTTCCAGCCTTGATGGAAACTGGATACGGAGCGACGTTTTCCGCTTGCACGCCGATGATGCGAATCTTTTTACCCCTGGCCTGAGCGGTCAGCTTTGCCGCCACTGCAACTCCAGCAGCTAAACCGCCGCCGCCAATTGCCACAACAATTGTTGACACATCAGGGTGTTGGTCCATGATCTCAAGTCCTACGGTTCCTTGACCCAAGACCACATCGATGTGATCAAAAGGTGGAATGAATATTTCGCCAGTTTCCTTGGCCTGCTCTTGAGCTGCCTTTAGGGCCTCGGCAAAGGTTGCTCCAACTAGAACAACTTTCGCACCATAGTTTCTGGTTGCCGCCACTTTTGGCAGCGATGCGCCAAATGGCATGTACACAGTTGCCTTGATGCCCAGCTTCTTGGCAGCTAGCGCTACACCCTGAGCGTGATTTCCAGCAGATGCCGCAATCACACCTTTTTTCTTTTCTTCTTTACTCAGCTTGCTCATACGGTTAAATGCACCGCGAACTTTGTAAGCACCGGTGCGCTGAAG
>WLFS01000027.1 GCA_009703635.1 Actinomycetota bacterium | reverse complement strand
TTTAGCTTTCTGGGCTTATGCGTTAGGGAATCTCTGACAATGTTAACCTGTAACGACCCCCATTTATGGAGACTTTGACCTTTGAATAATCAGCAACTGCCCGGTGTGAGCTTTGTCCGCGCCGCAACCACCCCGGACAAGGTAGGGGTAGAGGGTCTCGAAGCCAAGTGGGGTCCAAGCTGGGATTCTTCAGCAATTTACAGCTTTGATAAATCTGCAGCCAAGGCAAACATCTATTCAATCGACACTCCCCCTCCGACGGTGTCAGGTTCCCTGCACGTAGGTCACGTTTTTAGCTATACCCATACCGATCTGATTGCCAGATACCAGCGCATGCTAGGTAAAGAGGTGTACTACCCAATGGGTTGGGACGACAACGGTTTACCTACCGAGCGTCGCGTTCAAAACTTCTACGGAGTCCGCTGCGATCCAACCCTTGCCTACCAAAAAGACTTCGTTCCTCCATTTGAAGGCGGAGATGGAAAATCTTCCAAGGCAGCCGATCAGATTCCAATTTCCCGAAGAAACTTCATTGAGCTATGCGAAAAACTCACCCTCGAAGACGAGAAGCACTTTGAAGCCCTTTGGCGTCAGCTTGGTTTGTCCATTGACTGGTCTCAGACCTACCAAACCATTTCGCCAGATGCCCAAGCCGTTTCGCAAAAAGCCTTTCTAAATAACCTTTCGCGCGGAGAGGCCTATCAGGCTATGGCCCCGACTTTGTGGGACGTGACCTTTAGAACGGCAGTAGCTCAAGCCGAGCTAGAAGATCGTGATCAGCCGGGTGCTTACCACCGCATTGGATTTGATGGGCCGGATGGAAAAATCTTTATTGAAACTACTCGACCTGAACTAATCCCCGCCTGCGTCGCACTTGTTGCACACCCCGACGATGAGCGCTACCAGCCGATGTTTGGGAAGACCGTAAAAACTCCACTGTTTGGCGTCGAAGTTCCAGTGCTAGCCCACCATCTTGCTCAGAAAGACAAGGGTTCTGGAATCGCGATGATCTGTACCTTCGGTGACGTGACCGACGTAATCTGGTGGCGCGAACTTGATCTTCCCAACCGTGCAATCTTGGGTTGGGATGGGCGAATTGTTTCTGAGGCACCGGAGATCATCAGCGATACAAAGGGTAAAGAGGTATTCGCTCAGCTAGCTGGTAAGACTGTCTTCTCGGCCAAGCAGACAATCGTCGAGCTACTGCAGGCATCCGGTGACATGGTTGGTGAACCAAAGCCAATCACTCACCCAGTGAAGTTTTTTGAAAAAGGCGACAAACCGCTTGAGATCGTATCTACTAGACAGTGGTACATCCGAAACGGTGGACGCGACCAAGAACTGCGCGAAAAACTGATTGAACTTGGAAAGACTCTAAAGTTCCACCCTGATTTCATGCGAGTTCGTTTTGAGAACTGGGTCAACGGCCTAACCGGTGACTGGTTGATTTCAAGGCAGCGATTCTTTGGCGTCCCAATTCCAGTCTGGTATCAGCTTGATGCCGACGGAAACCCAGACTTCGAAAAAGTCATTACGCCTGATGTTCAAAGCTTGCCTGTGGACCCATCGAGCCAATGCCCTGCTGGCTTCACAGAAGATCAGCGCGGTAAGCCAAATGGATTTATCGGTGAAGTCGACATCATGGACACCTGGGCGACCTCTTCCCTGACCCCTCAACTAGCCGGTGGCTGGATTTCTGATCCTGAGAAGTACTCCAAGGTATTCCCATTTGATCTAAGGCCTCAGGGTCAAGACATCATTCGTACCTGGCTATTTTCAACTGTGCTGCGCTCATTCCAAGAAGAAGGTGTACTACCTTGGTCAGACGCGGCTCTTTCGGGTTGGATTCTCGATCCAGACCGTAAGAAGATGTCTAAATCCAAAGGCAACGTCGTAGTTCCAAACGATCTACTTGATGAGCACGGCTCCGACGCGGTGCGCTACTGGGCTGCCTCGGCAAGACTGGGTACAGACGCCGCCTTTGACGTAGGACAGATGAAGGTAGGTAGGCGTCTTGCAATCAAAGTGCTAAACGCCGCAAAGTTTGTTCTTTCGTTCGAGGCCAGCCAAGACGCAAAAGAAGTGACCGAGCCGATTGACCGCGCAATGCTGAGCGCTTTGTCGGAAGTTGTTGCCCAGGCTGGAAACGCCTTTGAATCTTACGATCACACCAAAGCACTGGAACTGACCGAGACTTTCTTCTGGAACTTCACTGACGACTACCTCGAACTGGTAAAAGAACGCGCCTACGGTCAAGACACAACGCCAGAGGCTCAAGCCTCTGCAGTATTGGCACTTCGAATTGCCCTGCACACTCAGCTACGTTTACTAGCGCCGTTTATCCCATTCGCAACTGAAGAGGCATGGAGCTGGTGGCAAGACGGAAGTATCCACCGATCAACCTGGCCGCAAAGTGCCGAGTTGGATAACTTTACCCAGGGGCAATCAGCTTCCATGTTGAACACTGCATCAGAGGCTCTGATTGGTGTACGCAAGGCAAAATCCGACCAGCAGCTATCGATGAAAGCAGAGATTACTTCTCTGACCATCAATGCACCCGAAGCGAAACTCCAAGAACTCAAGCAACTTGAGGCAGACCTGAGTTCGGTCGGAAAGATTGAGAAGATTTCCTTTGAAGCTGGGGATGTGCTGGCTATCTCGAATGTTTCATTCAAACCAGGCAATTAGCCTTAAGTAGCCTCAGGCGCGACCTAGCTTAGGAAGTGGCGCACGCTGCCAAGCCAGAACCAGCATTCCGGCAACCAGCGCCCAGAATGCTCCCCCTATTCCAAAAACGCTAATTCCAGCAGCACCTACTACGAACGTGATTGCAGCAGGTAGGCGGTGCTCCTTGCTCTCAAGGGAGACTCCGATAGCCGAAACAAAACTAGGCAGCAACGCGATACCCACCACGGCTAGCAGTAGCTCAGCCGGAACCGCCAACACAAAAGCCGCAAAGAAACCAGCCCCTATTGCGAATAGCCAATAAACCAATCCCCCAACAAACGATGCCACCCACCTTCGAGATGGATCTTTAGCTGCTTGCTCATTTGCGTTAATGGCTGCGGTGATGGCAGCCAAGTTCATCCCAAAACCGCCGAAGAAAGAAGCAACGACAGTCGCAATTCCAGTTGATCCAATTACTGCGCGAACCGGAACTGTGTAGCCAAAACCCTTCATGATTGCAATGCCGGGTAGGTTCTGACTAGCCATCGTAATTAGATAAAGCGGTATGCCAATCGAAATCATAGGAACAAGTTCGAACAATGGAACAACAGGGCTAAAGCTTGGGAACAAGCTCACGCCTTCGAGCCAGCTGGTTCCAACCTGTGCGTTAATCAGCCCAAAAGCCAAAACAATAGCTATCGGCGTTGCCCAAACTGGCGAAATACGGTTTAGCAAAAACCAAACCAAAACAAATGGCAGAACTAAAAGCGGATAATCAACTGAAGCTCGAACGGTACTAATTACGAAAGTAAACAAGATTCCAGCAAGCATGGCTGATGCGATTGCAGCGGGAATACGTTGAACCAAACTTGCTAATGCCGGCCAAAAACCTGTGATGGTTAGTAGTACTCCTGAGAGTAGGAATCCGCCTACAGCTTGTTCAAATTCAAGTCCCAAACCAGCAGAGGCTGCCAAGAAGGCAGCTCCCGGTGTTGACCAAACGATTGAGATTGGCATTTTGTATCGGTAGCTCAGCACCGTTGACAAAAGTCCATAGCCAAAAAGCAAAACAAAAATCGCGGTGAAAGTTTGCTCGCTTGTGGCACCCATTGCAAGTAAACCAGCGATTGCAATTCCGAAGGTTGCAGCCGACCCAGAAACGGACGCAACGAATCCTGCGATTATTGGGGCTTTTAGTTCAGGCTTGGGCGTTGCCGCAGAGCTCATTTACTAAGCGGACTTTTCTTGAGCTGATTTCTTGAAGGCAACAATTTGAGCTTCCTTGTTGCCAAGCACAACGTCCTTTGTGATTTTTACGATTCCTTGGGTGGCCATAGTTGGAATCTCAAACATAATTGGACCTAAAATGTTTTCCAGGATTGCGCGCAGTCCTCGGGCTCCGGTTTCTCTCTCGATGGCAAGATCTGCCATTAACTCAAGAGCCTGCTTGTCAAACTCCAACTCAAATCCATCCAGCTCAAACATTCTCTGGTACTGCTTGGTCAGTGCGTTTTTTGGAACAGTCAGGATATCCATCAAAGCTGCACGGTCGAGTGGTTCCACAGTTGCAATAACAGGCAATCTTCCGATGAACTCAGGAATCAATCCAAATTTACGAAGGTCTTCTGACTGAACATCATTGAAAATGTCTGGGTCAATTCCGTGTGCCTTCACTTCGTTGCCAAAGCCAATGCCGCGCTTTCCAGAGCGGTTAGAGATTATTTCCTCAAGACCCGCAAAGGCACCTGCAACTATGAACAGGACGTTTGTGGTGTCAATTTGAATGAATTCTTGCTGGGGGTGTTTTCTTCCGCCCTGCGGTGGAACCGAAGCTACGGTACCCTCAAGGATCTTCAATAGCGCCTGCTGAACACCCTCACCAGAAACATCTCGGGTAATGGAAGGGTTTTCGGCCTTGCGCGAGATCTTGTCAATTTCATCGATGTAGATAATTCCCTGTTCAGCTCGCTTTACATCGAAATCAGCTGCCTGCAATAACTTCAACAGAATGTTCTCTACGTCTTCTCCCACGTAGCCCGCTTCTGTGAGAGCTGTTGCATCGGCCACAGCAAATGGAACGTTTAGGCGCTTAGCTAATGTCTGAGCGAGATAGGTTTTACCGCAACCGGTTGGGCCAATCATCAAAATATTTGATTTGGCAATCTCAATTGCATCATGTTCTTTACCAGCTGCAGTTAAGGTTCCAGCTGAACGAATTCGCTTGTAGTGGTTGTAAACGGCAACCGATAGAACCTTCTTGGCTTTGTCTTGACCGATAACGTATTCATCCAAATATCCGTAGATTTGTTTTGGCTTTGGAAGTTCGATGTCTTCAAACTCTTTAGTGGCAGCTGCGCCGAGTTCTTCCTCAATGATTTCGTTGCAAAGCTCGATGCACTCGTCGCAGATGTAAACACCTGGACCGGCAATTAGCTTGCGTACCTGCTTCTGGCTCTTTCCACAGAAAGAACACTTGAGTAGGTCGCCAGACTCACTGAGTTTTGTCATAGATAAAACCCTATTACCCAGCCCCGACAATCGAGGTTAGGTTGCCCCCAGTATTTACTTGGCGGGTAGTGGGTTCTTGCGAGAAGTAAGGACCTGGTCAATAAGTCCGTACTCAAGGGCCTCATCCGCGGTCAAAATCTTGTCGCGATCGATGTCCTTGTTTACTTCTGGAATGCTGCGGTTTGAGTGCTTGGACAAAGTTGCCTCAAGCCACTCGCGAAGGCGCATGATTTCCTTGGCCTGAATCTCAATGTCCGATGCCTGTCCGCGACCTGAGTCTCCGGTAGCTGGCTGGTGAATCAAGATTCGAGCGTTTGGAAGAGCAAGACGTTTACCAGGAGAACCTGCTGCAAGAAGTACTGCTGCGGCTGAGGCAGCTTGACCTAGGCAAACGGTTTGAATGTGCGGACGGATGTACTGCATGGTGTCGTAGATTGCAGTCATCGCGGTAAAAGATCCACCAGGTGAGTTGATATACATTGTGATGTCGCGGTCTGGATCCTGGCTTTCTAGAACCAGTAGCTGTGCCATGACGTCATCGGCTGATGCATCGTCAACCTGAACACCTAGGAAAACAATTCTGTCTTCAAACAGCTTGTTGTATGGGTCTTGACGTTTGAAGCCGTAAGAGGTGCGCTCTTCGAAGCTTGGAAGAATATAGCGAGCTTCTGGACTCAACTTTGAAAGATCGATAGACAATTGGGAGCTACTCTCTACTTGTTTCCAACACCAGTGGCGACGCCAGCAGATGCCTGAATGTGGTCAATGAATCCGTACTCGAGTGCTTCGGCAGCGGTGAACCAACGGTCGCGGTCGCCATCAGCCATGATCTGCTCGAGAGTCTTTCCAGTCTGGTCAGCGGTGATCTGAGCAAGCTGACGCTTCATCGACATAATCAGTTCGGCTTGAGTCTGAATGTCGGATGCAGTTCCACCGAAGCCACCTAGTGGCTGGTGAAGAAGTACCCGAGTGTTTGGGGTTGCGTAGCGCTTGCCCTTAGTTCCGGAAGACAGAAGGAACTGTCCCATCGAAGCTGCCATACCAATTCCAACGGTCACAATGTCGTTGGGTACGTACTGCATGGTGTCATAGATGGCCATACCGGCAGTGATTGATCCACCAGGTGAGTTGATGTAAAGGTAGATGTCCTTGGTGGAATCTTCCGCTGCTAGGAAGAGGATCTTTGCACAAATGTCATTTGCGTTGTCATCTCTTACTTCGCTTCCAAGCCAGATGATTCTGTCCTTTAGCAACCGCTCAACGGTTGAGAACTTGTCCATAGCTTTTTCTGCCATTTGTAGCTTGCTCCTAGTTTTGGTGGGGCCTATCTGGAACAAAGATACTTCCAAAAATGCCAAGAATCGGCCTTGTTCGC
>WLFS01000026.1 GCA_009703635.1 Actinomycetota bacterium | reverse complement strand
GCTTGTGTTTATGAATTTCCGAGCCAGCAATGACCGCTACGCACAAATGAAGTATCGACGCACCGGAAAATCAGGCTTACTACTTCCTGAAATCTCGCTTGGACTCTGGCACAACTTCGGCGCAGACCACAGCTTTTCAAACCAAAGGAAAGTGCTGCGCCGCGCCTTTGATCTTGGAATTACCCACTTCGATTTAGCAAATAACTACGGGCCTCCCTACGGCGAAGCCGAGGAGAACTTCGGAGATCACCTGCATAAGGACTTTCGCCCCTATCGCGACGAAATGATTATTTCGACCAAAGCCGGGTACGACATGTGGGATGGCCCTTACGGCAACTGGGGTTCTAGAAAATACTTGCTTGCCTCACTTGATCAATCTCTTGATCGCATGGGCCTGGAATACGTTGACATCTTTTACTCTCACAGGTTTGATCCCGAAACCCCACTTGAAGAAACCATGGGTGCTTTAGCTTCGGCTGTTCGATCCGGCAAGGCGCTATACGTTGGAGTTTCCAACTACGACTCGCAGCAAACCGAGCAAGCCAAGCAAATCCTCGATCGGATGGGTGTGCCGTTACTTATTCACCAGCCCAAGTACTCGATGTTTGTTAGAACCCCAGAAACCTCATTGTTCGATACTCTCGGTCGTCTAGGTGTTGGCTCAATTGTTTTCTCTCCCCTGGCACAAGGTCTTCTCACCGATCGATATCTTGATGGCAATGTGCCTCGTGGGTCAAGAGCTGCCAAAGGTAAGCACCTCACCAAGCAGAAGGTGAGCGACGAGTATCTAACTGCTGCAAAGCACCTAAACGAGATTGCTGCAAACCGCGGACAGTCTTTAGCGCAGCTAGCCATCGCTTGGGTGCTTAGACAACCTACTGTCACAAGTGCTCTGATTGGGGCATCGAGTGTCAAGCAGCTCGAACAAAACCACGCCGCCATCTCAGGCAACCCACTAACCCTTGAGGAACTAGCCGAGATTGATGTCCATGCCAGAAACGGTCTGGTCTAACTCGATTGCGAACTAGAAAACCTTTTCTTGGAGTTATCTTTGCCCTTTTGAGTATTGTGCTGTTTGGACTAAACGCATCAACATCAAAAGTTGTGATGGCCGCCGGAATTAGTCCTGAGCAGATCGTTATCTTCCGCTCTTTTGCCACCGCCTTGGGTGCGGGAATCGCGCTGGCATTTACCAACCGCCAGGCCTTTAGAGTTCAGAAACACGAGTGGCGGAACTTGATAGTTTTTGGCATCTTCGGAGTAGCTCTTATGCAGTGGGCTTACTCGAGCGCGGTTAAGAACCTACCTATCGGCATCGCTCTATTGATTGAGTACACCGCTATCGTGATTGTCCCGCTGGTTTCGCTATGGCTATTCAAGGCCAAGGTTCTTCCAAGACTTTGGTTGGCAATTGTCATGGTGCTCGGAGGGCTAGTTGTGGTCTCAAGGATATGGGATGGCGGACTAAACCCAGTTGGTGTGATGTTCGCGGTTATGGCATCCCTCTTTTTGAGCTTCTACTTTCTTATGGGTGAGCATTTGCTCAAAAAGCGCGACACCCTATCTACCCTGTTTTACGCGATGACTATCTCTGGCGTCTTTTGGCTAATTGCCACTCCCTGGTGGAGCTTTCAGCCATCAATTCTGGTTGAGCAAATATCGCTAACAGGTAACCTGGAGCAAGTTCAGGTGCCGCTTTGGGCAACACTTGCCTGGATCGGGTTGTTCGGCTCGTTCCTTCCGATGCTGTTTTCCTTCCTCGCGTTAGCTCACCTGAGCGCTACCTCGGTTGGGGTAATCTCCACTGGGGAAACAGTAATGGCCTTCTTTTTTGCTTGGGCTTGGCTCAATGAGATGATTGATGGCATACAGGCACTGGGGGGAGTGCTAGTAATTGCGGGGATTGTGCTGGCACAAACTTCGAGAGTGAAGCAAAAAGATAAGGAACCGGGAAATGGCTAGCGTTGAACTTACGCACTCAAGCTTTGGCACTCAGATTGAAAAAGCGGGTATTACTCTGGTTGATTTCTGGGCTGAGTGGTGCGGACCTTGCCGCATGTTCGGGCCCATATTCGAAGCTGCCAGTGAAAAGTATCCAGAAATCACCTTCGGGAAGGTAGATACCGAAGCGCAGCAGCTACTAGCTAACGAGGCTGGCATCAGCTCGATTCCAACTCTGATGGTCTTTCGCGACGGCATACTTCTATACAACAACCCTGGCGCATTACCGGCCGAGGCCCTCGATGAAATAATCACCGCAGTTTCGGCTCTAAACATGGATGATGTTCGCAAAGAAGTTGACAAACAAAATCAACAAGCAAAGCAGTAAACCAGTCAGTAGCAACCAACTTTTCGAAGGCGAAAATTGAAAAACAACTCAGCGGCTATGCTCGCAACCGTTGCCCTTGCAGGATTAGGGGCTTTGTTGCTGAGTTTTTTTGATACCGGAACTTGCGTGGTACCAGACGCCGATAACTTTATTTCTTGCAAAGAAATTGCCGATCAGCGAATCTGGGCGGCTTGGATTCTCGGAGCCATTTTTGTTGGCGGTCTATTGGTTTCTATCACCCGCAAAAAGAGGCGCTAGCCATGCATCAAAATAGTGGTGAAACAAGAGCCCTTCGGGAAAAAATCTTTGAGTATGTTCGCACTCGAATGGACTACGACCCAATCCCGCTGGACCACCCAAAGACAGAACAAGAACTCTTCGACGAGGCTGGGTTTACTCTCACCGAACAAGGTCTAGGTGGAAACCAGGCTCTGAAGCTATTTGAGGAAGTGCTTGCTCCGGCAACCATCTCCACCGACCACCCGGGATTTGTGTCCTTTATTCCAAATGCCGCAACCGAGGCTGCCAGCTTGTTCGACCTGGTTGTTTCGGCCAGTTCCATTTACGGCGGTTCTTGGATGGAAGGAGCCGGCGCAGTATTTGCTGAAAACCAAGTACTAACCTGGTTCGCCTCCGAAGTGGGATTACCAAAAGGTTCAGGTGGGGTTTTCGTTCAAGGAGGAACAATAGGTAACCTTTCTGCCCTGGTAGCCGCCAGGCAGTCACACCAAGAAAAACTCAAAGCAGCTGGCGTTCAAATCCCAAGCAAACAGTCTTTTGTCGCCTCCAAAGAGGCCCACTCCTCCTTGAAGGCTGCCGCCAAAGTGATGGATGTCGAGATTGTCCTGGCAGAACCTTCAGCTGATGGTCGCCTGAGTGCAAAAGCCGTTACCGACGCATTGGCAGGTCAGACTGTAAATTCGGTTTTCGCAATAGTTGCAACCGGCGGTACAACAAACTTTGGAATTGTTGATGACCTGCGTGGAATTGGTGAGGTTGCTAACAAGAATGGCATCTGGTTCCACGTCGATGGCGCTTATGGTTTGGCTGGAATCCTGAGCCCCAAATACCGACACCTGTTTGATGGTTCGGAGCTTGCAGATTCATTTATTGTTGACCCACACAAGTGGCTATTTGCCCCATTTGATGCTTGTGCCTTGGTTTATCGCAATCCAGAAATCGCACGAGCTACTCACACTCAGCACGGTGAGTATCTAGAAACCCTAACCGAGTCTGGACTTTGGAACCCATCTGATTATTCATTTGGCCTAACCAGACGAACTAGAGGACTACCGCTGTGGTTCTCACTTGCAACTCACGGAGTGGCAAAGTATCGCGAGGCTATTGAATACAACATCGATGTTGCCCACGAGATTGCAGAAGTCATAAGGTCCATGGACCACGTCGAGCTAGTTCGGGATCCGGAGTTGTCGGTTGTGGTGTTTGAGCGCAAGGGTTGGGACCTTGAGCAGTACAACGCGTGGTCTGACAAGTTGTTGAAAGATGAAATAGGGTTTGTGGTCCCCTCAAGCCACAAAGGCAAGCCCAACACCCGCTTTGCTATTGTCAATCCCCTAACCAGTGTGAAGCTACTAACCCAGATCCTTGAGAGCAT
This sequence comes from Actinomycetota bacterium, assembly GCA_009703635.1. The sequence continues at coordinate 2,918 of WLFS01000026.1, read as the reverse complement.
GAAGTAAGGAGCATCCAGATGAAACTAACCATTGCCGAGGCTCCAGCATCTTTATCTCGAGTCAAAGAGTCGACAAGACCTGCTTTACGAGTTGCTCTAGTACAAACCAAGTGGCACCAGGATGCAGCCGAGCACGAAGGAGTTCTACTGGACGGAATTTCTAAGGCCGCAACAGCCGGAGCCAAGATCGTGTTCTTGCAGGAGTTAACTCTTTCGAGGTACCCGGCCGATGCAAAGCCCGAAGGTGTCCCTTCAAAGATTGCTGAGCAGTTACAAGGCGGCAAGACCCATTTGTTTGCAGCCAAAGCTGCAAAAGAATATGGCGTGGTTATCCACGCCTCTTTATACGAAAAGGCTGATCTTCCAGATGGACGAGGACTAAACACCGCCATTTTGGTAAACACCGAAGGTGAGATCATCGCTCGCACTCCCAAGCTTCATATTCCTGTCACCGCCGGGTACTACGAGGACAAGTACTTCCAGCCAGGGCCTGCCGAAAAAGACCCATATCCGGTTTACACTCTTGAGCTTGGTGGGGTTTCTGCCAGCTTTGGTCTTCCAACTTGTTGGGATGAATGGTTTCCAGAGGTAGCCAGAAACTACTCGATACGCGGCGCTGAAATCCTCGCTTACCCAACTGCAATTGGTTCTGAGCCAGATCACCCAGATTTTGACACTGAGCCGCTTTGGCGCCAGGTCATTGTCGGTCACGGAATTGCTAATGGCACGTTCATGGTTGTTCCAAACCGTTACGGTAACGAAGGATCGCTGAACTTTTATGGAAGCAGTTTCATTAGCGATCCGTTTGGCAGAGTCTTAGTCCGTGCCGGAAGAGACACCGATGAGGTTTTGGTCGCGGATCTAGATCTTGACCAAAGACGCGACTGGTTGGATCTGTTTCCATTTCTTGCTACGCGCAGACCTGACACCTACGACAAACTAACCGCCCCTGTTCAAAATAAACGTCTTGACTCAGGACAGAGCGAACAAGGCGGAATTGCTGGAGTGAGCCAGAAATGAAACTAACCATGCCCGCCGAGTGGGATACTCACGAGCGAACCTGGATGGCGTGGCCACCGGCGAACTACCTGCTTGGACAAAGCGATGCGGAAGCTGAAGCTGCGAGAAGTTCCTGGGCCAGTGTTGCCAATGCCATCGTGCGCTTCGAACCAGTATCCGTACTTGCTCCTAGCGATCAGTTGGAAATAGCTAGGGCGTATTTGCACCCAAGCATTGAATTGATTGAAGCCGAGCTTGATGATGCTTGGATGAGAGACATAGGCCCTACTTTCGTGAAAGACGAATCTGGGAATCTGATGGGCGTGAATTGGATATTCAACGGCTGGGGAGCGCAAAGCTGGGCCAGCTGGGATAAAGACAAACTGGTTGCAGGATTTATTGGGAAGCTTGCCGGAAAAGCTGTTGTTGACTCACCGCTGATCAATGAAGGTGGCGGCATTCACGTGAACGGTGCAGGTGTAGTGCTACTGACCGAAACCGTGCAGCTGGGTGAGGGTCGAAACTCCTCTTGGACCAAACAAGAAGTAGAAGCTGAAATCCACGAGAAGCTTGGCACCGATCAGGCTATATGGATCAAGCGAGGACTCACTCGTGACTACGACGGCTACGGAACACGTGGTCACATTGACATAGTTGCTTGCTTTGCAAGCGAAAACGTGATCTTGTATCACGACCAGCAAGACCCCTCACACCCCGACTTTGAAGTCTCTAGGGAAGTCAAGGCAACCCTTGAAGCAGCTGGAGATTTTGAGATCATTGGCATTCCAGCTCCAACCATTTTGAGAGATGAAGAGGATTTCGTCGACTACAGCTACATCAATCACTACATCGTGAACGGTGCCGTGATTTTGTGCTCATTCAACGATCCAAACGACAAAGTTGCCAAAGCAATACTCGAAAAGGTTTACCCCGGTCGAGTAATTGTTCTTGTTGATGCAACGCAGATATTTGCCCGTGGTGGCGGTATTCACTGCATTACCCAGCAGCAACCTGCATAGGTAATTTAGTCTCCGATTAGCGGAGTAGTCTGACTCTATCGGGGTATCAACTACGAACGGGGATCAGCTAATGAAAATCCAAGACAAAACATTTGTTGTCACAGGCGGCGGTAATGGAATTGGTCGCGAAGTATCACTTCAGCTTCTAGCTGGTGGAGCCAGAGTGGCCGCCATCGATCTGTCTCAAGAAGGTCTAAATGAGACTGCCGATCTAGCTAAATCGGACAAGCTATCTACTCATCGGGTAAACATCGCTGATTTGGCACAAGTCACCTCATCCAAGGTTGCAGTCAATGCCTCCCACGGACCAGTCGATGGAGTAATCAACGTTGCCGGAATAATCCAGCCGTTTGTTCGAGTAAATGAACTCAACTTTGAGCAGATCAAGAAGGTCATGGATGTGAACTTCTACGGTCTATTAAACGTGACCAAAACCTATCTGCCGGAACTGATCTCTAGGCCCGAAGCTGCCCTAGCCAACGTGTCTTCTATGGGTGGATTCGTTGCAATCCCTGGCCAAACCATCTATGGCGCATCAAAGGCTGCCGTGAAGCTTCTTACCGAAGGTTTGTACTCCGAGCTCAAAGGAACCGGTGTTAGCGTGACTACCATTTTCCCAGGCGCAATCGGAACCAACATTGCATTGAATTCGGGAATTATGACCGAAGAACAGATGAAACAAATGGCAGCTAATTCTGGTCCTGCCAGAAAGACCACCTCCGTGGAGGTTGCAGGTAAAGCCATCATTGATGGCATAGAAAACAAGAAGTTTCACGTATTGATCGGCCAGGACGCCAAGACCATCTACTTCCTATCTCGCCTGATGCCAGAGCGAGCTGCCAATCTCATATATAACAACATGAAGGATTTGCTCGGCTAAGGGTCTTTCCTGTATCCCCT
>WLFS01000025.1 GCA_009703635.1 Actinomycetota bacterium | reverse complement strand
TAGCTCGTTTTCTGGCTGAGGCAGCGCGAGCTCTGATATTAGGGTCCAGTTCTAGCTTGCGAATACGGGTGCCTTCTGGAGTTACTTCAACACACTCGTCCTCACGGGCAAATTCAAGACACTCTTCCAAGGACAGCTTTCTTGGAGGAGTCAGCTTCTCAAACTCTTCGCTGGAAGAAGCTCTCATGTTGGTTAGCTTCTTTTCCTTGGTGATGTTTACTTCCATGTCATCGGCGCGGGCGTTCTCACCTACGACTTGACCGGCGTAAACCTCATCGGTTGGCTCAACGAAGAAAGTTCCTCGCTCTTGCAAACCAATTAGTGCAAACGGGGTTACAGCTCCAGCGCGGTCAGAAATCAGCGAACCATTGGTGCGTGTAACAATTTCGCCAAACCATGGCTCGTAGCCTGCTGAGATTGCGTTGGCAATTCCAGTTCCACGAGTGGTAGTTAGAAACTCAGTACGGAAACCAATTAGCCCACGAGAGGGAACCATGAACTCCATGCGAACCCAGCCGGTGCCATGGTTGACCATGTTCTTCATTCGGCCCTTGCGAGAAGCAAGCAACTGGGTGATTGAGCCCAGGAATTCCTCTGGAACGTCAATGGTCAAATCTTCAACCGGCTCGTGAAGTTTTCCATCGACCTTCTTCGTAACTACCTGTGGCTTACCTACGGTTAGCTCGTAGCCTTCGCGTCTCATCTGCTCAACTAGGATGGCAAGTGCCAACTCCCCACGACCTTGAACTTCCCAGGCGTCTGGTCGCTCAGTTGGAAGCACTCGAATGGAAACGTTTCCGATCAGTTCGCGGTCGAGGCGATCTTTTACCAAACGTGCAGTTACCTTGGCGCCTTTCACGCGTCCTGCCATAGGAGAGGTATTGATACCGATAGTCATCGAGATTGCAGGGTCATCCACTGTGATTAGTGGAAGTGGTCGAATATCATCTGGGTCGGCAAGAGTTTCACCGATAGTGATCTCCTCGATACCTGCAACCGCCACTATGTCGCCAGGGCCTGCCTGATCAGTCGGGAATCGCTCAAGTGCACGGGTAATTAGTAGCTCAGTGATCTTCACGGTTTGAGTTTCACCGTTTTGTCTAACCCAAGCCACCTGCTGTCCTTTTTTGATTGTTCCGTTGAAGATACGTAGCAAGGCAAGACGTCCCAGGAAAGGAGAAGCGTCGAGGTTTGTCACGTGTGCCTGAAGCGGAGCATCAGCGTCATACTTCGGAGCAGGAATGTATTTCAAGATTGCTGCAAACAATGGCTCTAGATCTGCGTTGTCAGGTAAAGAGCCGTTTTCTGGTTTGTTTAGCGATGCTGCTCCGGCACGCCCGGATGCGTAGATAACAGGCAAGTTCAAAATTGCGTCGACATCGAGTTCTGGAACATCGTCAGATAGATCGCTAGCAAGACCCAAAAGCAAATCGTGAGTTTCCTCAACCACTTCGTCAATACGTGCGTCAGGTCGGTCTGTCTTGTTTACCAACAGGATCACAGGAAGGTTTGACTCCATTGCTTTTCGAAGAACGAATCGAGTCTGAGGAAGAGGCCCTTCGCTGGCATCAACTAGAAGTACGACGCCGTCAACCATTGAGATGCCTCGCTCAACTTCCCCACCAAAATCAGCGTGGCCTGGGGTGTCAATTACGTTGATGGTGATTGTCTTGCCCCCGGCAGCCTTGCCGGAATAGCTAATGGCAGTGTTCTTGGCAAGGATGGTAATTCCCTTTTCCTTTTCCAAGTCGCCAGAATCCATCAAACGCTCACCGAGGTTGCTGTGCTCTCCGAAGGCTCCGGTCTGGCGAAGCATGGCGTCAACCAGCGTTGTCTTTCCGTGGTCAACGTGGGCCACGATTGCAACGTTTCTAAGATCTTCTCTGATGGCCAGAGTCATAAAAAACTTCCTTTGTATTTGCGCACCAAAGCGCCAATGCTTCAATCCGAATTGATTGTGCCCTACCAAGCTAAACAAGATTTGCTTGCCGAAAGGCCTTACACAGAGTTTAGCTGCAATACATGGTTTGTAGAGAAAGCCTAATGATTTATTGGGATTAAGCTGGATTTATGACATCGAAACCAGTCCTGATATACGACGGGGACTGCAAATTCTGTCAACTCAGCCTTGAATTTGGTATTCGCCACATGAAAGTCTTCCCATCTTACGTAGCTTTCCAGAAAATTGAACCGTCGAGTTTTGGTCTAACTGAAAAACAAGTGCGCTCCGAGATATGGCTAGTGGAAAAAAGCTCTGATCAAACTTTGAATCTAGGTGGGCACTTAGCGGCGGCTGCGATACTTCAGATGCAGGCAAACTTGTTCTATCGCCTGGCAGGGTTTTTTATGAAAACTCCGCCGACCTCTTGGCTAGCCAAATTTGTTTATCGATGGATTGCTCGAAACAGACATCGGCTTCTCGGTGGAACCAGACAGTGCAGCATTCAAGACAACTATCCTGCTGATAACTAGGCTGCTTTGTCGAGTGACTAAATCTTCCAGATTGGCAAGCGCCAACCAAAAAGCAGCGCCAGAACTCTAAGAACGATTGTGAATACAGCCCCAACTGCAACCGCTACGAAGGCATCCACGTTCAGCAGATTCAGGCCCACCACAACCCATCCCCCGGTGAAGGCGATAACCGCGTAGGGAATGTGATCGCTAAAGGCCTTAGGTATCTCATTCACTACTATGTCGCGAAGCACGCCACCGAAGATAGCGGTCAAAACACCCATGATTACTGAAATCACGGCTGGAACTCCAGCATTCAACGCCAATTGAGTTCCACCCGCAGTAAAAGCTCCGAGGCCAATTGCATCCGGCCACTGCATTGCTCGTTCGGTGGGTTCTAGATGTCGAGATCTCATAAACAGAAGAGCTCCGATGCAAATCAGAATCAAAATCCAGACCCAGATTTCATTCTCAAACCAGAAAAATGGCCTGCGGTCCAAAAGTACGTCTCGGAGAGTTCCGCCACCAAATGCAGCCAAGCCAGACACCATTGCCATTCCAACGAGATCGAGCTTCTTTCGAGCTGCCTCAATAAGCCCCGATAAGGCAAAGGCCAGGGTGCCAATAACTTCGAAAAGAATTGTGCCGTTTAGAAGAAGCCAGCTGGTATCCAGCATTACTAACGGAGCACCTTCACAAGTTTGTAGCCTTCACCCTCGGTGACTACTTCGTGAGCAAAATCAACTCCGATGTTTCCAAGAGTCACAACATAGTCAGACTCGGAAACATTGTCGGCAGCAATTACACTTCCCTCAACCACCAAAAGGTCCTTTATGTTTGCTTCGTCAATCCAGAACTTCACTGTAAATACCTCTGTGCGAGTCTGGCCGACGACCATAATTCGATCTCCAGGAACATCATCTAGGAACTCTCTTGTTCCCCATCCGGCCTGGTCGAAGTAAGCAGGTGTTCCATTGATTTCTATCAATTTGTTTTGCGACATAACTAGCGCCAGAATCAACACGGCTGGCATGATGAAGCGTCCAATTGCAAGGTTTCCGCGCTCCGGATTCACGATCCAGAAAATTACCGCACAGCTGACGAAAATTCCTACAAAGATAAAGAAGCCTTGGCTATCGCCGATTCCCGGCAAGGTTGAGGCGTCTGCGTACTGCTTGTCAAAAGTTGGAGGGTAATAAATGGTGAAGAACATCGAGGCAGCAACCACAATTGAACCCTGAATTATTCTGAACAGACGCTTTGAGTCTGTGAATCTCGGGAGTAGCAGTCCCATCACTACAAACTGGGGAATCAAAAACTCGTAGTAGCGAAGAATTAGACGGTCGCTGTGGTCGTCCCCACTTGCTGTGACGTAAGCCTCGAACAATGCCACAACTCCAACCATTGAAACAGTGATTAGAGCCACCAGAACAAACAGCGCGCTGACTTCTCCAATTGGTTGCTTTGTTTTTACAACGGAGTAGCTGACCCGAAGAGCAAGGAAAAGAGGTATGCCGGCTAAGAGCAACATGGCCGAAGCATGAGCAAGTAAGTGAGTTGAGGCAACTGTGATCAGTACTTCTAGACCAGAACGGGCTACTGAATCTGATCCAACAACCACACCTTCAGCCGCTGCTGCTCCGGTGAGCGCACCGACAGGAGTTCCATAACCACCGAATAACTTGAGGCCCTCTGTACCGGCAAAAGCAAAACCCAAACCAAACTTTGTGACCAAAAAGCCTACGGCGACGGCTGCACCGGCTGAGATTGCATTTAGCCAGTTAGAGGCTGACTTTTTGTAGGCAAAGATGAAAGCGAAGATCACAAAAGCCGGCAACATGAAAACCGCGTGCGGTTTAACGAGTGCAGTTGCCCCAAGGCTCAGGCCTGAAACTACCCAAAGCAACCAATTCTCCCTCTTTGATACCACGAGTGTTAGCCAGATTGTGAGAGTCATCATTGAGAAATACATGGTTTCGGGCATGAAGTACGAAACAGGAATTGCAATTGGGCTCAGTGCAGTAACTGATGCGACAAAAACTGACCAGCGGAAAGTTAGGAACCTAATCGCGATCAAGAAAGTGAGCAGGACTGTGCCCATAAAGAAAAATGAGTTGATCGTTTTGGTACAGGCATAGAACTCGTCACCACACGAGTTAGTAATTCCCATAATCAGAGAGAACAGGTAGTTCGAGTAGAACTGCTCCGCGAAGGGAAGGTTTTTAGCCTGGCTGGTGTAGATGTACTCGTCCTGCATGATCGACGGAAGTACTGTCCAGACGCGACTTATGGACCAAAGAGCAAGTACAAAAGGAACAAAGATCAGCGCGTGCTCAGCCCTGAGCTTTGCTACCAAGGTAGGTCTCCTTTATGGCGAGGCCTGGTGGGAACCGCCGATACATCGTGACTTACAAAGGCCAATAGAAGCTGGAACCCAAGGATCAAAGGCACAACGGAAATCATGACCGTGCCTGTTGTGGCAGCCACTCCGGTATCCATGGACTGGTTGTACGAGGCGATACCAAAAATCAATCCAAACCACCACAGCACAAAACCAAGTGGCAGTTCAATCGATGCTGCGGATACGTCGCGAAGGTAGTAGTTATAGAAAAGCCTCTTGTGGAAATTCTTGAAGTGCTTCCAAGGAAACTCCCAAAGCGTTTTGATGATGCTCAAGTTGCTCTTCTCAGTTCCGTAGCGAGCCTGCATTGGGACGTCCCATACCACTGCGCGATAAAGACTAAGCCTGAACAACATATCCGACTCAAAGAAGAATCGTTTGCTGAGCATTCCAAGCGGCAGCACCTTTAGAACATCGCGATGAATTGCTGTGTAGCCGTTTGTCGGGTCAGTAATGTTCCAATAGCCGGTAGAAATCTTTGTCAGTAGAGACAGCCCTGCATTGCCAATAAGTCGAATGCTTGGCATTTGCCAAAGTCCAGTCAGACTGTCAAGTCGATCGCCTTTGGTGTAATCCGCGCGCCCATTTACAATCGGGGAAATTAGTTCGCCAATTAGAGCTGGATCCATCTGGCCGTCACCGTCTAGTTTGACGATGATGTTAGCGTCCGTTTCAAGGGCCGCTTTATAGCCAGTGATCATGGCCCCGCCTACTCCGAGGTTCTCTTCGTGGAAGATGACATTCACACGTGAGTCAGAGACTTTTTCCTGGACTAGCTTTCCTGAACCTTCTGGGCAAGCATCGTCAACAACGAAAATGTATGAAACTTCTTTGCCTATTTCTGACAGGGTCTGAACAATGTGAGAAGTCACCTTATAAGAAGGTACGACGACTGCAATAACAGGCTTAGACATGCAAGTCCCCCATCGGAAGCTTTAAACCCAAGTTCGGGCAATTGTTGGTGAATCGTTCCATTGTCAGATCTTGCTTACTTCCAGTTCGATAAATGAAGCTCTGGGTGTTAATTTACTTGAAAAGACACGTTCATTGCCTTAGCAATGCAATAAAGCCCAAGGAAATCCCTGGGCTTTATTGAACATGGTGGAGATGGGGGGAATTGAACCCCCGTCCGATTTTTGGATTCTGACTCTTCTACGGGTGTAGCTTCAATGCTGTTTTACTCGACTCCGGTCAAAGCTTGAAGCGACCTAACCGACGAGCCCAGCCTGAGCAAAAGTCCCAAGTAGCCCTAAGGCGTAGCTACTCAGCAAGATTTCTAAATGACGCCAGGACCTAAAACGAAATCAGATTTAGGCTGACGGACCTCGAGGCTAGCTTATGCGGCTAGGGCGAAGTCGGTGCGGTTTGATTTGGCACCTATAGTTTGCAGAGGACGTTTACGAGATAACTCTGCATTCTCGACCCGCTTCATTCAGTTTCTGCAAAAACCGTCGAAACCGATCATCCCCATGTTTAGTTTTCAAACTGTCCTTCGACAGCCTCTCAGTCTATCGCGGAGAACTGACAAAAGGAAGGGCTACCACTCTTTACCCTTGGTTGACACTGCCCTAGCAGCTTCGCGCTTATCCTGCTGTTCTTTTAGTGAATGACGCTTGTCGTAATCCTTCTTACCCTTGGCCAAAGCAATTTCAACCTTAGCTTTGCCGTCTTTGAAGTAAATCGAGATTGGAACGAGCGTAAATCCAGACTCTTTGATTTTTCCGGTCAACTTATCAATTTCAACTCGGTTCAGAAGGAGTTTCCTTCGACGTCTGGTTGAGTGATTGGTCCAGTTGCCCTGAGAGTACTCGGGGATGTGAACATTTTCGAGCCATGCTTCGCCGCGCTCGACGGTTGCATATCCATCCACCAGGGATGCGCGACCAGCCCGCAACGACTTCACTTCTGTTCCGGTTAGAACAATGCCTGCTTCGTAGACATCTTCGATGTGATAGTCGTGACGGGCTTTACGATTGGTGGCCACAACCTGCTGGCCACGCTCTCTCGGCACGATC
>WLFS01000024.1 GCA_009703635.1 Actinomycetota bacterium | reverse complement strand
GCCTTTGGATCTGCAATTGCCTTAAAAATATCGCTCATTATTTGTTTTTCCCTAACTCGATTGCCCGAGCCAGCGCGGCTTCGGTTGCTTCAATGAAAACTTTCTCTAGATCGGCTTCATCAAATCTCGCAGTTGCCTGCATGGTTGTTCCATTCGGGGAAGTCACTTGTGCGCGAAGAGTTTCGGGGGAATCGCTAGATGCTGCAAGCAATGTAGCTGAGCCTAAGAAGGTAGCGCGAACCATTAGGTTGGCTTCCTTTTCACTAAAGCCCATCTTCTTTGCTGCGGTCATAAGTTTCTCAGCGAAGTAGAAAACGTAGGCTGGGCCCGATCCTGAGATTGTGCTTAGGGCGTTGATCTTTTCTTCCTCGACCACAATCACCTGACCGACGGTTTCAAAAAGGTCTTTAGCTAGAGCCAGTTGGTTATCGTTGGCGCTTTTGCCCTTCGCGATACCCGTGACACCGTGACCAACAATAGAAGGAGTGTTTGGCATGGCGCGAATAACTGATGCCTTAGAGCCAATTGCTTGCTCCATCGATTCGGTTGTAACCCCTGCTGCAACCGAGATAACAAGGGCTCCGTCTTTGACGGATGACTTGATTTGTTCTAGTGTTGCTAAAACTTTTGCGGGCTTTACCGCGATCAGCAAAATGTCAGCGCCATGGCTTGCGTCAGAGTTGGCTGAAGGCGATGCATCAAGAGCAAAGCTCTTGATTCCAAATTTGTCGGAAAGCGACTTGGCACTTTGGGTTGTCGCAGTTGAAGCAGTGATGGAATCGGCAGCGGTGCCGGCGGCGATTAGGCCGCTCAAGATGGCTCCGCCCATTGAGCCCGCGCCAATAACGGCTATTTTGTTGTTTTCCATACTCCAAGCTTAACCTTCATTGGTATCGGTGGGTCAGGGTAGTTTGGTACCCATGGCAAAAACAAAATCCGAGTACTCCTGCGTTGAGTGTGGCTGGAGCACGGCTAAGTGGGTTGGCCAGTGCGGTGAATGCCAGTCCTGGGATACCGTCCAGTTATCAGCTTCTGGTCAAGGCCGTGGCATCGGCGTGGTTCGTTCCATTCGACCAGCAGCCATCGGCGATAACTTTGCCGCCAAGCCAATAACTTCTATTTCCACCGATCAGGTGCACTCCCGTCCAACTGGAGTTGGAGAATTCGACAGAGTTCTAGGCGGCGGAATTGTTCCTGGAGCCGTGGTTTTGCTCTCGGGTGAACCTGGTGTTGGTAAATCCACCCTGCTATTGGAAGTTGCCGCCAACACTGCCAAATCAGGACTAAAAGTGCTCTACGTCAGCGGTGAGGAATCAACCGGGCAAATCAAACTTCGCGCCGATAGAACAGGCGCTCTTTCAGACAATCTTTACTTAGCTTCCGAGAATGATCTGGCAACTGTGTTGGGTCAGATTGATCACCTAAAGCCAGAGCTTCTAATTGTCGATTCGGTTCAGACCATCATCGCCGGAGAAATCGATGGCGCAGCAGGAATGCCCTCTCAGGTTCGCGAGGTTGCTGCGAATCTAATTCGCGTTGCCAAAGCATCAAATCTGCCGATCATCCTGGTTGGCCACGTCACCAAAGATGGAACAGTTGCGGGTCCTAGGGCACTAGAGCACCTGGTGGATGTGGTTTGTCACTTCGAGGGTGATCGCCAAACCAGCCTTAGATTTATTCGTTCATTTAAGAACCGATTTGGTCCAACTGATGAGGTTGGCTGTTTTGAAATGACCGGAGATGGAATTACAGAAGTTCCAGACCCAAGCGGGCTTTTTCTTTCTCGCTCTGAAACAGAAGTTTCTGGAACCTGCGTGACAGTCACACTTGAGGGCAAACGCGCCCTGATTTCTGAGATCCAAGCGCTGGTAGTCAAAAGCTCAACTGCTCAGCCACGGCGAGTGACAAACGGTGTTGACTCATCCCGCGTTGCGATGATTCTCGCGGTCCTAGAAAGAAGGGCGGGGCTGAGACTTTCCGAGCTGGATGTTTATGTATCAACAGTTGGTGGTGTGAAAGTCTCCGAACCATCAGCAGATCTTGCAATTGCTCTAGCGATTGCATCCGCCATTAAGGATCAGCCCATTTCTCACGACGTGGTTGCTTTTGGTGAAATTAGCCTTGCTGGAGAAATTCGAAAAGTGAGTCAAGCCGTCATTAGACAAAACGAGGCAAAGCGACTTGGATTTACGAAAGTAATTGACTCGAACTTCACGCAACTAACAAAAGCGTTGGCTGCAGGACTAAAGAACTAGTTCAGAACAAACTGCTGGTCGTTTGTTGAAAGCTCTCCGCTGACATCAACCTTTAGGTGGTAGCTAGCGCCACCGGTTGTCACAGGTGCTTGATCTGCTCCGCAACCTGAATCGCTAGAGAAAACTTTCTCCCATGGTGAAGGTGAGCTTGCCATGGTCTCGCCCGCAGGCAGAACGATGTTGCCATCTTCAAGAGAATCTCTTGCACACTGAGCGGAGCTCCAGATATCCTGGTCGCCACTTTGGATTGTGAAGTACTGAACCTTGGCACCGGCGTTGAATGTGCAGTCAACTGAGTTTGTGTTGGTGAGAGTAAACCAAATGTGTGGTGTCTCATCAGCTGCAAAAGCAGTCATGGTTTGTCCGGCAGAGTTTCCAACCTGAGCTTCAACAACAACTGTTCCCGGTGGGCACAATTCTCCCGATTCAACGACAACGCTTGATTCGGCCATGCCGTCTGGAAGCTGCAGTTGAGTACTTGAAGATCCACCAAGCCAGGATGAGATTGCGCTTACACCCGCCCAGACCAGTCCAACCACAACTGCCAGCACAAGGGCTGCTGCAATTCGGCGACGGCGAAATACTTCTGGGGACGGTCTTCTTGATCTAGGCATCTGGGACATGCCTCTAATTTTAGGTTTGGGCTTAGCTAGAGCAGCTTAAGCATGCGGGTGTTGCCCAAAGTATTTTGCTTAACCCTTGCTAAATCAAGAAACTCAGCAATACCGTCGTCGTGAGAGCGAACCAGCTCGGCATAAACCTCAGGTTCAACTGGGGTATCAGCGATCGGCTCAAAGCCAAGTTTGCCGAAGAATTCCACTTCGAATGTCAGGCAGAAAATTCTCTTTATACCAAGCGATTTGGCGCGCTCAAATAGGTTTTCAATAATTGCCCTGCCAACGCCGGTTCCCTGGTGAGCTTGGTGAACTGCAACAGTTCTAACTTCGCCTAGGTCTTCCCACATCACGTGAAGCGCTCCGCAGCCAATGACTTTGCCTGAGGCATCTTCTGCGACAAAGAATTCTTGAACGGATTCGTAGAGCTCAACCCGTTCTTTTCCCAAAAGCACTCGTGACTGAATCAGCGGTCCGCAAAGATCCGCGATTGCTTTGATGTCTCCGGTTCGAGCTGGTCGAACCTTGATTGCTTCCATCCCTAAATGCTAGGCGGTTATGGCTACAGATTCACGTACGTTGCTGACGAATACGAATTCGCCACCAACGAAGTCAACCTTGATGTGGCTGGAGTTCTTGAGCTCTCCCTGCAAAATCTGCTCGCTGATCTTGTCTTCGATTTCTCTCTGGACAGCACGGCGTAGCGGTCTTGCTCCAAGGCTTGGCTCCCAGCCAATTTCCATAAGGCGCTTTTTGGCTGCATCGGTTAGCTCGAGGGTTAGGTCGCGCTCCTCTAGACGAACCGATAGGCGCTTGATGAATAGCTCCACAATCTGCAATAGCTCGGTCTGGGTTAGCTGTGGGAAGACGATTGTTTCGTCAACGCGGTTTAGGAACTCAGGTCTAAAGCTGCGCTTTAGCTCCTCGTTAACCTTTGCCTTCATCAGTTGGTAATCGTTGTCGGAAGAACCCTCGAGGCTAAAGCCCATCGCGCCTCTTGAGATATCTCTTGCACCAAGGTTTGTGGTCATGATGATCACGGTGTTCTTGAAATCGATTACTCGGCCCTGACCGTCGGTTAGGCGACCTTCTTCAAGAATCTGAAGCAGTGAGTTGAAGATATCAGGGTGAGCTTTTTCGATCTCGTCGAACAGCACAACGCTAAATGGCTTGCGGCGAACCTTCTCGGTTAGCTGTCCACCTTCTTCGAATCCAACGAATCCTGGAGGAGCACCGAACAAACGAGATACGGTGTGCTTCTCGCCATACTCGGACATATCAAGCGAGATAAGTGCGTTCTCGTCATCGAATAGGAATTCAGCAAGTGCCTTGGCAAGTTCTGTTTTTCCAACACCGGTAGGACCGGCGAAGATAAACGAACCTGATGGACGCTTCGGGTCTTTTAGTCCCGCGCGCTGACGACGAATGGTCTTGGATAGCGCTGCGATTGCAACTTCCTGACCGATGACGCGCTTGTGTAGTTCGTCTTCCATGAAGATCAACTTCGCGCTTTCCTCTTCGGTTAGCTTGAATACCGGAATACCGGTTGCCTGAGCTAGAACCTCAGCGATTAGACCCTCGTCAACAACACCCTGAGCTGCAACGTTGCCCTTGCGGAACTGCTTCTCAAGTTGTGCACGCTCGGCGGTTAGCTTCTTTTCCTCATCGCGCTTTGATGCCGCTAGCTCAAAGTCCTGGCCTTCAATGGCCTTCTCCTTCTCAACGCGAACACCAACGATGCGCTCTTCAATTTCGCGCAGCTCTGGCGGCGAAGAAAGGATCGATAGGCGAAGTCTGGCTCCAGCTTCATCGAGTAAGTCAATTGCCTTGTCCGGTAGGAAGCGGTCGGTCACGTAGCGATCTGAGAGAGATGCTGCGGCAACAATTGCACCGTCGGTGATGGAAACTTTGTGGTGAGCTTCATAGCGGTCGCGAAGACCCTTCAAGATATTGATGGTGTGTGGCAGCGATGGCTCGTTAACCTGCACCGACTGAAAACGACGAGCAAGCGCTGCGTCTTTTTCAAAGTGCTTACGGTATTCATCCAAAGTGGTTGCACCGATGGTCTGTAGCTCGCCACGAGCTAGCATCGGCTTCAAGATGGACGCTGCGTCAATGGCGCCTTCTGCTGCTCCTGCACCAACCAGGGTGTGGATCTCGTCGATGAAGGTGATGATGTCGCCGCGGGTGCGAATTTCTTTTGTGACTTTCTTTAGTCGCTCTTCGAAGTCTCCGCGGTAGCGGCTTCCTGCAATAAGGGAACCAAGATCGAGAGTGTAAAGCTGCTTGTCCTTTAGAGTTTCTGGAACGTTGCCGGAAACGATTGCCTGAGCAAGGCCTTCAACAACTGCAGTTTTTCCAACACCCGGTTCACCAATTAGTACTGGGTTGTTTTTAGATCTGCGAGAAAGAATCTGCATGACGCGCTCGATTTCGCGTTCACGACCGATAACTGGGTCGAGCTTTCCTTCGGCTGCTGACTGAGTTAGGTTCTTGCCGTACTGGTCAAGAATCTGTGATCCCTTTTGCGGGGCAACAGTTTCTCCACCGACCTGAACGGTTTCTTTTCCTTGGAACCCAGAAAGCAACTGGATAACCTGCTGACGAACGCGGTTGGTGTCAGCTCCTAGGCGAGTAAGAACCTGGGCGGCAACGCCTTCGCCTTCGCGAATAAGTCCAAGCAGTAAGTGCTCGGTTCCGATATAGGAGTGGCCAAGCTGAAGTGCTTCGCGAAGTGAAAGCTCGAGAACTTTCTTGGCGCGAGGAGTAAAAGGAATGTGTCCGGATGGCGCTTGCTGGCCCTGTCCAATGATCTCTTGAACTTGATCGCGAACAGCGTCTAGGTTAATGCCGAGTGATTCGAGGGCCTTGGCTGCAACGCCTTCGCCTTCGTGGATAAGACCCAAAAGGATGTGTTCGGTTCCGATGTAGTTGTGGTTTAGAAGCTTCGCTTCTTCCTGGGCCAAGACAACGACTCGTCTGGCCTTATCGGTGAACTTCTCAAACATCGTTTACTCCTTGTAAAGGGGGCAATAAATTGCCCTAGGTAAAGATGTTAACCAGCCAGAAGGCTCAAAATAAGGCTTGTTCGCCCTAGGCGTTAGGGGCTTTTTTGCGCTTGGCGCGCTCTTCAGCCTCGATTTGGCCATAAACCTTACGCTCGGTGGCGTCGGCTCGGAAAATCCCTCGCATAACCGCGTAGAACAACAAACCCATAAGAATCGGCGGGATCATGGACATTCCGAAATCGGCGAGCCACTCAAGAGGGCTTAGGGCTACTACTTCGATTTCTTCCACAACGTCGAGTTTACTTCACAAGCGGGAACAAAATAGTCTCGCGAATTCCAAGACCGGTAAGGCTCATCAACAACCTGTCGATTCCCATACCCATTCCACCCGATGGTGGCATTCCAAACTCGAGTGCCTTGAGGAATTCCTCGTCAAGCTTCATCGCCTCTGGATCACCTGATTTAGCAAGTGCCATCTGTGCCACAAATCTCTCGCGCTGAATAACTGGATCAACTAGCTCCGAGTATCCAGTTGCCTGTTCGTAGCCGCGGATGTAAAGATCCCACTTCTCAACTACGCCCTGCTTGCTTCTATGATCACGAGTCAGAGGAGAAGTATCAACCGGGAAATCCATAACGAAGGTTGGGGATGTAAGTCCTGGCTTTACAAAGTGCTCCCAAAGCTCTTCGACGTATTTGCCGTGCAGCGGGTGATCGATTTCGATCTCGACTTTGTCAGCCAGTTTCTTCAGCTCCGCCATCGGAGTCTCTGGTGTGATTTCAACTCCAGCTGCGGCAGAAAGTGAATCGAACATTGAAATGTGATCCCACGATCCGGAAAGATCGTTTGTCTCCCCGTCTTCAAGCTTGACTACTTGTGTACCAAAAACATCCTGCGCGGCGTTTTGGATTAGCTTGCGAGTTAGATCAGCCATGGTGTTGTAATCGCCGTAGGCCTGGTAAGCCTCGAGCATTGCAAACTCCGGTGAATGAGTTGAG
>WLFS01000023.1 GCA_009703635.1 Actinomycetota bacterium | reverse complement strand
TATAGCTCTTCCTTACTCGAGCGAAAGAACAACTTATGCCTACCTACAGCTACGTTTGCAAGGCTTGCGAACACAGCTTTGATATTTGGCAAGAGTTCTCGGCAGAGCAGGAAACGCTCTGCCCAGAGTGTGGCGGTCAACTGAGAAAAGTGTTTGGACAGTTGGGTGTGAGCTTTAAGGGCACCGGTTTTTACAGAACTGATTCGAGAGACTCAGGCACCAAGGGGTCAAAGCCCTCCCCTCCTAAATCTTCGGACTAAGCCCAGTGAGGCGGTTTGTCTTCACGTAGCCGCTGGTCGTTTGAATCAACCGGATCGCCCCAAGCAGAGTGGGTATCCTCAAAAGCCCTTGGCTCCATTTCAAAAAGCGGCTGTGGCTTCTTACTAACTTCAATACCTAAGGCGATGGCAATGCGCTGTGCCACAAGCTCCGGGTCAGCGAATAATTCAAAGCTCGGAACTCTTATGTATTCCCAACCAAGGGATTCAAGCATCATGGGACGCAGCCTGTGCCGCTCGGAAAGGTTGTAGCCCAACAAACCCCAGTCCGGTTCGACTACAGCAGCTTTTTCTCCCACCGAGGCAACCAGCTTGAGCCTTGAGGAGAAGTTGGTTCGAGTGGTGACCCCAAACTTGGTCAATCGAATGGCCAAATCAGCAATCATTGGATTCACATCGGCCTCTACGGCTTTTCGGGTTGGCTTGGAAATCTCACTTAGCATTTCCCTCAACACATCTGAGCCGATAATGCTTGGGTCAACCAGGTCCACTGGCTCTAGAGCGCTGACCGCGGTCAGGTGCTTTCGTGCCGAGACCAAGCAGTTTGCTAGGTAGCGATTGCCGTCGCGATGAGAAATAAGTCCTAGTGATTTAGGCGCAGACCCTGATGAGCCCTTGCCGAAGCCAACTGAGAAAATCACCCGATCGGCAATACGGTGAGCCAGATCCTGAATGGTTGTGATTTCAAATTTCTCGCGGCCATGGCCTTCGAAAAACTCAGCCAAGTGAGCCTTGTCTCTCATGCCAGCTTGCAGGGCCTGATCTAAACGCTCCGCATGCTTTTGGCTGGCAGTTGCAACCAGCAAGGAATCCTGTGGGCTCCAAGTGGCGTGGCTAAAGATCAAATCAATTACTTGCGCCACCTCAGCATCTAAGCTCTCAGGTTCCGCCGCTTTTGCCGCAGCTACTTTTACCAGAACAGCGTTGGATCGACCAAAGTAGGAATCTTTGGATGGCTCAAAGATTATTCGGTCGCCGTAGAACTCTGAGTTGATGTAATCCCCCAGCACCTGCCCGCTAGAGCGGTAGCTTCTTTTGAGAACCTCAACTGGCATGACAGTTCTAGCAGCCGTGAAAATCGACTCGGGAAGTACCCGCTCGATGGATTCATCAGGCAGGCACTCCAGATTGAAGCCGGTAGCTGCAGCAATCGCGTCATCGCCAAATATGATTGCCTGGCTGGCTCTTGCTAAACCGCTGTAGTTTTCGGCAATAGAAGACCCGGCTCCATCGAGCACTATCGCCACATCAAAGCTGTCGCTGCGAGACAGAACAGTTGGAACTTCGTATGGCGAGCACATCACAACTGGCGCAAGTGCCTTATAAACATTTGGAGCCAGTGCCTGAACTTCTGACAACACCGCACGCTTGAGCTTGAGTAGCTCCTTTAGGGTTTGTGCCTCAGTCGGGAATATCTCAAGGGAATTTTTCCAAGAGGTGGCAAGTTCAAATGCCACGGTCTTCGCGCCCTCGCGAATCAGGTCTTTTTCCGACTGGGAGAATCTTTGCTCGTTAGCAACCACTTGATTGTGGTCTCCAGCAAGAGAGCTACCTGATCTTTGCAATAGAGTCTCGAGAGCTGATTTCCACCAAGCCAGTTCGAGCTCGGACTGAAGTGCATCTTTGGTGGTGTGAAGCTTGGTTAGCTCCACCGAGAGCTGTCCAAGACCGGCCTCGTCCAAACGAGATTGGGTCATCGCGCGCTCTGGATAGTTATCCAATATCGAAGTGTCTTCGGCAAGTGATCGGAGAATACTGCGCAATTCATCTAGCGGCTGGTCGACAAGACCTGGGTTGACTGATTCGGAATCTAAGTGAAGCTGCAGCACCTTGAGCTCTTCAAAGAAGGTATTGGCTGCGTTTTGAGCCTGAGCAATACCGAGTGGAACCTGAGGGGCTTTGGCAACCAGACAGTGCCTTGCCCAGATATCGCGCTGGGATTGGATTTCCTTTAGGGCTAGGTGCATGTCCGCTACGTGCATTCCAGGACGCAAGTATTCCTTGGCAAGTTTTTTCAGGCGACGACGGTTGGCACCGCTCATCACTGACTTGTCTTTTCTAGGGGCGGTGGCGAAAATCAGTTCGGTTAGTGGGCGATCAAACACCTCTGGCTTGAACTTATCCAGGGTGTCTCGAACCCCAACAAACAGCTCCAGATAGCTCAGCCAGTCTGTAACGCTTCTCGCTGGAACAAATTCGACTGTCTTTGTAAACTGCGCTAGCTGGTCAGACAACTCCTGGAAGCTTCCCTGGTGCAAAGCTTTGGCTAGGGCAATTCGAGCTGGAATTTCCTGGGGGTTTTCAAATCTTGCCCTAAACCAACTGGAGTCCTCAGGGCCAATCTCAAACTCTCCCAGTTCGGAAGCTTGGCGAAGCAGTGTCAGAGCAAAGGTTAGATCCCGGTGTCTTCCGAGCTGATCGGCATCGATTCGAGCTTCGTTTATCGGTGGCTTGCGGCTAGCAGCTAGCCTCGAGAGTTGCTCGAGAGCCTGCTCGATACTTACCCCTAGCTCACCATCAACTTTAGAAAAAGAAGCGAAGTAATTTGAGACTTGCTCTCTTGAGCTATCCCGGAGGGTTGCAAGAGATGAGTAGTTGGCGGGCTTTGCTTTCTCGTTTCGGGAAATGGCACCAATCATGTCCATCCAGGTGGCACTTGATCTGATGCCTAATCCTTGAAGGCCAATCTGTGCCATCCGATCACTAAGTTCGTTGAGGGTTTGTCTTCTAGGAGCGAGTACCAAGACTCTTTTGCCTTGGTGAGCAAGCGCTGCAATAAGAAGTACAACAGTCTGGGTATATCCACAACCCGGCAGGGTCTCAACAGCAAAGCTGGCCCCAGCTAGTGCGCGGGAAACGATCTTGGTTTGGGTGGCGTCGGAGTCAGTGACGGCTATCGGATCGGCAACGCCAAGCTGGTTGGAAGTATCGGCAATCAAATCTCCGCTGAGCAGTTTTAGCACTGGGTTATCGGATCTTCTGAAATCGGCAGCCAGCTCGATGGCAGCTGAAGAGAAGTTTGAAATTACAAGAATCCGGCGAAGCTCAGGCGAGCCAGCCGATTCGGTTAGAGCAGCTATGTGATCGAGAACTCGAATAGGAATCGGGTCAGAGCCAACTTGAACATGGGAGAGTAAATCCTCGTTGTTTAGCCTGACGCCATAGGCTGCGTATAGTGCTGGGGCAAGGGCTGGATTTACGACGGCTTTTCGAGAAAGACTCAGTTCAAAATCATCATGCTTACGCACAAGGTTTACCGGCCACAGCAGCACAGGCATCCGAAGCTCTTTGCCATCGGCGCTAAGGTCAACTAGCCCGCTTGCCATATACAAAGTGTCGAGCCCGAAGTGCTCTGACAAAGCGGCCTGCTTGGCCTTGATTCGTCGGGCTGCTGAATGCGCCCTAGAAAATGACAGCGGGTCGCGAACCAGGTTTGATAACAAAGCTGGCCGCCCGGTGACGAACTGTGCAAGTCCTCCTGGGTGAGCTCGTTCGAGATTTATCTGCCCGTAAGAGTTGTCACGAAAGTGACTGAGTGGATCGGAGCAGCCGATCTGCTTGATTTCCGAAAGCCACAAATCAAAGCTGTCACCAGCAATTGCTAGATCGGGGATTTGAGATTCGGACATGCTTCAAGACTAACTTTGGGACTGATTTTTACTCAGCTAGCCCGGCTTAGTGTTGGGGTATCTTTGATGGGTATGGCCCCGTAGCTCAGTGGATAGAGCAGAGGTTTCCTAAACCTTGTGCGGAAGTTCGATTCTTCTCGGGGTCACTTTTTTTCTTTTTAGCTAAATGGGCTAAGCAGCACTGGCAAATGCCAAGTACTCATTCCACTCCGGTTCAAATCGCTCCGCACCCCGAACCATCCAAACATTTCCAGCTGGCATCTTTGGTGCAAAATCCAGAGCCCAACCCATCTCGCCTAAGGTCTTATCGCCCTTTTTGTTGTTGCAGCGAAGGCAGCATGCAACCAGGTTTTCCCACGAGTCATCCCCGCCTCTTGAACGAGGCTGGATGTGATCAACCGTTGAGGCGGAGCGTTTGCAGTAGCCGCAGCGGTGCCCGTCTCGCCTTAGCACTCCCCTTCGAGAAACCGGAATCACCCGAGATCCTGGGATTCGCACGTAGCGAGAAAGCAAGATAACTGAAGGCAGCTTGTATTCACCGGTGGCACTTCTAACCACGCTCACCCCAGCCTGGGCTAGGACGGTGGCTTTTTGATTGAGCACCAAGATAATGGCCCGCTTGAAACTGACCACGGCAAGCGGCTCGTAGCCGGCATTTAGAACTAGAGTTCTCATTTTTAATTCCTTTCGAATGTGACCCACACGGATTGTGGGTCGTTTTCGCAAGTTATTAACTGCCTGGGCACAAAAAAAGCGCCGTCATAAAAATGACGACGCGCGCTTTACTGGACCCGTATCAATCCGATTGGCTGGGGTTGCCGAGATTGGAAGCAATGCTTGGGAAGCATACCTGTCATCTAAACCCCTGGCCTTTCAAAAAGAAAACAATGAATAACTTGTCTCTTAGATTAGCCCAGGCTGGGGCAATGCCAAACCAAATCGGATCTGTGTTTTTTTAGGCCTGAAGGCTAGTTGGTTCCCAGGCGTACGAAGTAGTGACCGCCGGCTTCAGCAAGAGAGTTGATTACACCCAGCTTCACGTAGTCTCCTCGCTGAGGGGCGTGATACATCTGCCCGTTGCCGGCGTAAATACCGTTGTGTCCGTGGTCGTTATAGATAACCAAGTCACCGGGTAGAGCGTCCTCTGGAGAAACGATAATTCCCGATCTAGCCTGAGCGGTCACGGAGTGAGGAAGAGCAACACCGAACTGGGCATAGACGAACAAGATCAACCCAGAGCAGTCAAAGCCGCGAGGGTTTGACCCACCAAATACGTAAGGGGTTCCAACATACTTGGAGGCAACCTGAAGAACTTGTTCTGAGGAGATTGTGCTGTAGGGAGGGTTTTTGACAAACTCAGCAGCTGTTGGACCGTTGTAGGCCAGGTAGTTGTTTAGCGTTTGCTGGCGAAGCACCGACTCAGCATTGGCTGAGGCATACTCGCCTCGGACGAACTTGATCGTGTTGGCTGCTGCCACGGTGAGGTTCTGAGTGCCATCGGTCTGAACGATATCAGCCTGGCTGGTGGTGGTAAGTCTTGCCATGGCGGCAATTTCTGGGTCATAGGCATAAGCCGGAAGGGCCACGGTTGCCAGAAGCCCCGAGGCGGTCAGCATAGTTACGGCAGTTCTGAAAGTTGGGTTGGAGCGGAGTCTGTTATCGCCAGCTGAAAGGGCAACCGGTCTAGCTAGGGCCTTTTCGCGCTTTATGGCCCGGGCTTCCATGCGTGCAAGGGCACGGCGAGCGCGACGGGAGGTTCTATCGAGTTTGGCTTTTTCAGCGTCGCGGATTGATCGTCTTGAGCGAACCTCAAAGGATTCAAGGACGTTAATCTCAACGTCTGCTCTGTGTCTGCCTGAACCAGTACTGGCCAAACCGTTACCTCCGGTGCTCCAATGACCTCAATAAAGAAGTCAGTCCTGAATCGAAACTATAAGTTCTAAAGATCTGATTCCAGGCGTTGGAAACATTTCAGATCCGACTGCCCAAATGGATTGATTTAGACAGCTCGGCAATTCTAACCCATGAATTTCGGGGGCAACCCGCCACGTGCCCTTATCGGGAAACTCGCAGGCTACTAAACTCATCGGTATGCCCGAAATCCTAATTCCCAGCAATTTACTGCCTAAAGATGGCCGTTTTGGCTGCGGGCCGTCCATATTGCGCCCAGAACAGCTGGCCGCCTTTGGTTCGGCGGGGGCGAAGCTTATGGGCACCTCTCACCGTCAAAAACCCATAAAAGACATGGTTTCTGAGGTCCAGAGTGGACTTCTTGATTTGTTTAGGGCTCCAAAGGGCTACGAAATCGTTTTAGGAAATGGTGGCTCAACTGCCTTTTGGGACCTGGCTGCTTACTCCCTAGCTGAAGGCAACTCTCAAGCTTTGGTTCATGGTGAGTTCGGGGCCAAATTCGCCAAAGCCCTTTCAGCGCCCTTCCTGGGATCAGTGGATATCAAAAAAGGTGAGGTTGGATCCAGGTCTGAGCTTTCGGCAACAACCGGCGTCAATACATACGTATACCCGCACAACGAAACCTCAACTGGCGTCGTCGCTCCCGTTGAAAAGGTAGCCGGAGCGGACCAGGATGCGATTTTCTTGACCGATGCCACCTCGGCTGCTGGAGGAATCGACTTCGAGGCATCGAAAACGGACGTTTACTACTTCGCTCCACAGAAAAACTTTGGTTCAGACGGTGGGCTTTGGTTAGCTCTGATGAGCCCTAAAGCTTTGGAGCGCGCAGCCAAGATTGCTGGCACCGATCGCTACATCCCTGAGTTCTTATCTCTGCAGATTGCAATTGACAACTCCAGGTTGAATCAGACCCTGAACACCCCAGCGATCTCAACGCTATTTTTGCTAAACGAGCAAATCAAATGGATTAACTCATCCGGGGGCTTGGCTTGGGCTGATGCCAAAACTAAGGCATCTTCCAAGCTTTTGTATGACTGGGCTGATGCAACTAGCTTTGCGAGCGCCTTTGTTGCGAACCCTAAGCACCGCTCCCAGGTGGTTGTCACAATCGATTTCGATGAGGCGATCGACGCAGCCCAAATCGCTAAGGTTCTTAGGGCTAACGGTGTGGTGGATGTAGATCCTTATCGCAAGCTTGGAAGAAACCAGCTTCGAGTTGCAACTTTCACTTCGACCGACCAAGCTGACATTCAGGCACTAATTGCCTGCATCGATTACGTAGTAGCGGAGCTTGGCTAATGAAATTTCGAGTGAAGGAATCTGAGGCTAAGCCAGATCCTGAGCCGATTGAATCAAACGCTTCTCTGGCAGTATTACTTGG
>WLFS01000022.1 GCA_009703635.1 Actinomycetota bacterium | reverse complement strand
GTCTCGACTCGGCTTAGGGCCTCCTCGAGTCTCCAGAGGTCTCGCTTTGTTGGGGTCGGGCTATCAAACTCAACTACCTTTGGGCTTCCCGGTAGCAGGTCCATAACTCCACCTGACAAAGATTCCCAATCACTGACTACGATTGCCTTATGCACATTGGCGTGCTTGGGAAGTTTGAGAACCTCAGCACAGGTTGCCTTCAATTCACGAGTGGCCCCGAGTGCAGTGGTTGCATCAGACTGCGGATCTAGATCAACCACCAAGGTGCGAAGTCCTCTATTCAAAGCAGCAGAGGCAAGCCCCAAGGCTACGGTGGTCTTTCCGACCCCGCCTTTTAGGGAACTGACACTTAGTACATACACCCAAATAGGCTACCTTTTTATTGGGCGTAGCTTTGAAGCGAAACTGCACTTTCAGGTAAGGAACTGATGTTTAACAAGATTCTTGTTGCAAATAGAGGCGAAATCGCCGTTCGTGCCTTTCGTGCTGCCTATGAACTTGGCGCCCGCACCGTGGCAGTTTTTCCTTACGAGGATCGAAATTCTACCCACCGCCAGAAAGCCGATGAGGCTTATCAGATTGGCGAAGTTGGACACCCTGTTCGTGCATACCTAGATGTTTCAGAAATCATTAGAGTCGCCAAAGAATGTGGCGCAGATGCAATTTATCCAGGCTATGGATTTTTATCTGAGAATCCAGAGCTTGCCCAAGCCGCAAGAGACAACGGTATTGCCTTTATCGGACCTAAGTCTGAGATTCTTGAGCTTGCCGGAAACAAAGTAAATGCCATTGCCGCCGCCGCTCGAGCCGGTGTCCCGGTACTCAAATCCTCAAGCTCCTCGGCTGACGCGAAAGAATTGCTAAAAGCAGCCAAGGAAATTGGCTTCCCACTCTTTGTAAAGGCAGTAGCCGGTGGCGGTGGACGCGGAATGCGCCGCGTGGCCCAAGAGTCAGAACTCGCTCAAGCAATCACCGAAGCCTCCCGCGAGGCCGAGAGTGCATTTGGTGACCCAAGGGTTTTTCTAGAGCAGGCGGTGCTTAGACCCAGGCATATCGAAGTTCAGATTCTGGCCGACGGGAAAGGAAACGTAGTTCACCTATTTGAACGCGACTGCTCAATCCAGCGCAGAAATCAAAAGGTAGTCGAAATAGCTCCGGCCCCAAACATTGACGAGACCTTGCGCCAGCAGCTCTATAAAGATGCAGTCAACTTTGCCAAGGAGTTAGGTTACGAGAACGCGGGAACGGTTGAGTTCCTGGTTGATACCGTGGGCCCAAACAAAGGCAAACATGTCTTTATTGAGATGAACCCGAGAATCCAGGTGGAGCACACCGTCACCGAGGAAATCACCGATATTGACCTAGTGCAGTCGCAGATGCGCATAGCTGCAGGAGAGTCTCTGGCGGATTTGGGGCTAACCCAAGAAAAGATCGCTATGCACGGTTTTGCCCTGCAGTGTCGCATAACTACCGAAGACCCAGCTGCGAATTTTAGACCTGACACAGGCAAGATAACCACCTACCGCTCTCCCGGAGGAGCCGGCATCAGGCTCGACGGTGGAACTGTTTCCACGGGAGCCGAAATCTCCCCACACTTTGATTCAATGCTCGTAAAGCTGATTGCCCGCGGAAAAAGCTTTGAGACCGCAGTTATGCGAGCACGTCGTGCTCTGGCTGAATTTAGAATTCGCGGTGTTTCGACAAACGTGTCATTTTTGCAAGCAGTGCTTGCAGACCCAGAGTTCTCCTCGGGAGATCTCAGTACATCTTTTATAGATGAGCGACCTCAACTTTTCCTAACCAGGCCATCTCAGGACCGCGGAACAAAGCTGTTGCAGTGGCTAGCTGAGACAACAGTGAACCAGCCAAATGGTCCCCGATTGAACTACGCAAACCCCGCGCTGAAACTTCCTGACGTGGACCTGAGCGTGCCGGCACCTGCCGGTTCTAGACAGCGGCTTTTGGAGCTTGGACCCAAGGGATTTGCCAAGGCGCTTCGTGAACAAAAACAGGTGGCTATAACGGATACAACCTTAAGAGATGCCCACCAGTCCCTTCTGGCTACTCGAGTAAGAACTCGAGACCTAGTTCAGGTTGCACCGCATGTTGCGCGAATTACTCCTGAACTTTTGTCAGTCGAAGCATGGGGAGGAGCTACCTACGATGTTGCGCTGCGCTTTTTGGCAGAGGATCCCTGGGAAAGACTCGAAGCTCTTCGCGAGGCAATGCCAAACCTTTGCCTACAAATGCTGCTTCGCGGAAGAAACACGGTTGGCTATACCCCGTACCCAGAAGCTGTGACGAAGGCGTTTGTTCAAGAAGCCACCGCAAGCGGCGTGGACATATTCCGCATATTCGATGCGCTAAACGATGTAGAGCAGATGCGCCCAGCTATTCAGGCCGTTCTAGATACTGGAACCGCGGTTGCTGAGGTTGGAATTTGCTACTCCGGAAACATGATCGACCCTAAGGAAGATCTATACACACTGGATTACTACCTAAAGCTTGCAGAGAAAATTGTCGCAACCGGCGCGCACATCATCGCGATCAAGGACATGGCTGGACTATTGCGCCCAGAAGCTGCCAGACAACTAGTTAGTGCACTTCGTGAAAGATTTGATCTTCCTGTTCACCTTCACACCCATGACACTGCTGGCGGACAGCTTGCAACCCTGCTGGCAGCCATTGAAGCTGGTGTAGATGCAGTTGATGTAGCTAGCGCTCCGATGGCCGGAACAACTTCTCAGCCGTCTGCTTCATCTTTGATTGCCGCATTGGCAAATACCAAGCACGACTCAGGTATTGAGCTTTCGGCTATTACGAAGCTAGAGCCTTATTTCGAGGCCGTTAGAAAGATTTATGCTCCGTTTGAATCGGGCCTGCCTGGCCCGACCGGTCGGGTATACAAGCACGAAATTCCAGGCGGTCAGCTTTCGAATCTGAGACAGCAGGCTATCGCCTTAGGTTTGGGAGATCAGTTCGAGAAGATCGAGGACATGTATGCGGCAGCCAACCAGATTCTCGGTCGGCCAACCAAAGTCACTCCATCTTCTAAAGTTGTTGGCGATCTAGCGCTGCACCTGGTTGCTGTTGATGCCGACCCTGCTGATTTCGAAAAAAATCCCCAGAATTACGATGTCCCTGATTCGGTTGTTGGCTTCATGGCGGGGGAATTGGGCGATCTTCCTGGCGGTTGGCCAGAACCATTTAGAACCAAAGTGCTGAAAGGACGCAATTTAAAATTCGGAATTGAACCGGTTTCAGACCCTGATCTGGCACTGCTTGAGGGAAGCTCCCTTGATCGACGAGCTACTCTAAACAGGCTTTTGTTCCCAGCACCTTTCAAGGAATTCAGCAAGATGCGCGAAAACTACGGTCGCCTCGATCAAGTTGACACTATTGATTTTCTGTATGGGCTTGAACAAGGTGTTGAGCATATGATCGAGCTTTCCAAGGGCCTTCGACTTTACATCGGGCTCGAGGCAATTGGAACGCCTGATGCCAAGGGCTTCAGAACTGTCATGACAACACTCAACGGTCAGCTTCGACCCGTGAACGTTAGAGATCGCAAGATAGTAAGCGATGTAATGTTCGCTGAAAAAGCCGATCCATCAAACTTGGGTCACGTTGCCGCTCCTTTCCAGGGAGTAGTAACACTAAAAACTGTTGTTGGAACCAGAGTCGAGTTGGGGCAAGCCGTTGCGAGCATTGAAGCCATGAAAATGGAGGCAACTATTACTGCCAGTATCTCTGGAGTGGTAAAAAGACTGGCCATACCGGCTACTCAAGCCTTAGAAGCTGGGGACTTAATCCTTGAAATAGAGGCCAGCTAGCAGCAACTTCTCAACTGGTTTAGAATAGGGCGAGTTGATTTACCGGGGGCAAATTTAGGAGTTTTCTTGGCAAAGAAAAAAGAAGCGCGCTTTGAAGAAGAGGGCAAGGGTCTTGGCGAAAGCGCACCCGATGTCAACCCAGCGAACTTCGAAGGATTCTCAGACTCAGAAGCTAAGTCAGACGCCGAGGAAATTGACCTTTCTCCCGCAACTTCCTCAATTGCCGTTGTAGCTTCAACCGCTGCCGCAGTAGAAGCAGAACCAGTTGCCAGCGAGATCGAAACAACCAAGTCCCGCTACTCCAGAAGAGACAGCCTGCGTGGAGAAGTATTTAACGAGCCAGAGCCTGCCGCGATGCTTACTGCCGATCGTCTACTGGACGACTCAGCTAAGTTCCGTCCTTCACCTGAGTCAGGTTGGAGAAAGTTTGCTTACTACCTAACTCTCAAGCTTTGGAATCCAGGTGATTCACCGAAGGTCAAGGCTCGCAAAGCCATGGATGCCCGCATTGGTGCAGTGCTTGAAGGTGGAGCCAAGTTCATCCCGGTTCTTACTCGAAAGGGAGGAGTTGGTAAGACCACCATCTCTACTCTTCTAGGAATGGCTCTTGCACAGGTTCGTGAAGACCGCGTTATTGCAATTGATGCAAACCCAGACCGAGGAACATTGGCTGAGCGAGTAAGTAAATCAACCAGATTCACCGTTCGAGATGTTGTAAACCGTGCTGCAGCAATCGACGGTTTCTCCGAGTTTTCAAACATGGTCTCTAGAGATGAAACCAGGTTGGATGTTCTGGCATCCGATGCCGACCCAATGCTTTCAGAAGCCTTCAACGAGGGTGACTACAACGTTGTTGCCGACATGGCGGCTCGCTACTACTCAGTTGTAATCACGGACTGTGGTACCGGAATTGTTCACTCCGTTATGCGTCCAACCCTTCAGCGCGCCAGCGCAATCGTTATTGTTTCGGGTGGTTCAGTTGATGAGGCAAGACTGGCATCTGAAACTTTGACTTGGCTGGAGGCCAATGGATACGGCGAACTAGTGAGAAACTCAGTGGTGGCTTTGAACACAGCGACCCAAGCTACTCTTTTGGTCAAGCTTGACGAAATCGAGCAGCACTTCAAAACTCGAGTTCGCTCAGTGATTCGTATTCCTTATGACCCTGCTCTTGCAGCTGGTTCTGTAATCAAATTCAATGAACTGAAAAAGCAGACCAGAGACGCTGCGCGCGATCTAGCTGCCGAAGTAATCGGTTCAATTGTCACACCGCTGTAACAGAAAATGGCAGTGCGCGAGATCCGGTTATTCGGAGACCCCATTCTCAAAACCGTCTCTCAACCGATCACCGAGATTACTGACTCCATTCGTTCGCTTGTTGTCGATCTAGAGCAGACCACCGCAATCACGGGCCGAGCTGGGGTAGCTGCCAATCAAATCGGGGTGAACCTTCGAGCCTTTGGTTATCATGTCGAGGGCGTGGTTGGGCACTTTATCAATCCTGAAATTATTGAGCAATCAGGCGAGCTAATTGAACTTGATGAAGGGTGCCTATCACTGCCGGAAATCTGGAGCAAAACCCCTAGGTACGCAAAGATAGTTATTCGCGGGCAGAAAGTAACAGGCGAAATGTTTCAGCAAGAAGCAGAAGGCTTACTGGCTCAGGTGTTTCAGCACGAGGTTGATCACTTAGACGGCCTGGTTTACCTCGATCGACTTGAGGCTTCGGCGCGCAAAGTGTGTATGGCAGCGCTTCGCGACACCACCTGGTTTATGCGCAACTAATCCTGAGTCTTGAGCGTCTCTGATGTGGTTGGGGCTCCGCCGTAGATCTCATCGATAACAGGTGCGAAGTCCCTCGTCACTGCTTCTCGCTTGATTTTCAGCGATGGAGTCAAGTGCCCAGATTCTTCAGAAAGCTCACTTTCAATAACTGCGAACTTTTTGATGGCTTCAGCGTTAGAAACAGTTGCGTTGACCTCGTCGATTTTGCGCTGAAGCTCAGCCAAAACAACTGGATTCTTTGCTGCCTGAGATAGGGTCAAATCAGCTTTCTGACCATTGTTGCCTAGCCACACCGGAAGCATTTCTGGGTCAAGGGAGATTAGGACCGAAACAAACTGACGCTGATCACCGATTACTACAGCTTGGCCAATGATCGGGCTAGCACGTAGCGGATCTTCGAGAGCAGTCGGGGCAACATTTTTTCCTCCCGAGGTTACAATTAGCTCTTTCTTGCGGCCTGTAATTGAGATAAAGCCCTGCTCATCGAGCTCGCCGATGTCTCCCGTTCTAAACCAACCGTCCTGTATAGATGCCTTGGTGGCTTCTGGATTCTTCCAGTAGCCACGAAGCACGTTGGAGCCTTTTAGCAAGATCTCGCCATCATCAGCAATCTTCACGGCACATCCTGGAAGTACTCGACCGACTTTGCCGATTTGCGCATCGTTGGGTCTACCAATCATTGCTGGAGCCGATGTTTCAGTTAGGCCATAGCCTTCAAGAACAACTAGTCCAATTGAGCGGAAGAAGTGTCCGAGGCGCTCACCAAGGGGTGCTCCACCGGAAACCGCATACTCAACTTTTCCACCCATGGCAGCGCGGAGTTTTTTGTATACGAGCGCGTCAAAGACCTTGTGCTGAAGCTTGAGTCCAAGCGATGGGCCCTTCTTTGTGTCTAGAGCTCTTGAATAGTCGATTGCAACTTGAACTGCTTTGCGGAAGACGTTGCCCTTTCCGCCTGCTTCAGCTTTTTGCTCGGCAGAGTTGTAAACCTTTTCAAATACCCTTGGCACTGCCAAAAGGAAGTTCGGTTTGAAGGACTGCATACCGGCAGCCACATTCTTGGTGTCTGGTTGATGGCCAACTCGTATTCCTCCGTGGACGCAAAGAATCGAAATGAACCTGGCGTAGACGTGGGCAAGCGGAAGGAACAGCAAGGTGCCATTTCCTTCTTTTACAACCTCAGGCAGTTCCAGCTGTGAGTTTTTTGAAAGATCAACAAATCCTCTGTGAAGAAGTTCGCAACCCTTTGGCTTACCTGTTGTACCCGAGGTGTAGATGATGGTTGCAAGATCATCAAGACCTCGAGAGGTGCGAGCTTTTTCGACCTGGTCTTCAGTGACAGACTTGCCCAAACCAACAAGCTTGAACAGTGAATCATCGTCCAGCCTCCAGAGCTGCTTGACAAGCGGGGTGTTGGACTTGATCTTTTCGAACCTGTCCTGGTGATCCTTGGTCTCCACAATCACAGCCACAGCTTCGGAGTCCGCTAGTACCCATTCGATTTGTGCCGGAGCACTGGTTTCATAGATTGGATCCGAAACTGCGCCTGCGAACCAATGCGCGAAATCAATCAACGCCCATTCGT
>WLFS01000021.1 GCA_009703635.1 Actinomycetota bacterium | reverse complement strand
GGGATGATTTCAAAAACCCATTAGGTTCTCACCTAGAATTCAAAGCGAAGCCAATCAAGGAGAGTCATGTCTGGTCATTCCAAGTGGGCCACTACCAAGCACAAAAAAGCAATTATCGACTCCCGTCGCGCCAAGCTTTTTGCCAAGCTGATTAAGAACATTGAGGTTGCCGCACGCATTGGTGGGCCAGATGTTGATGGCAATCCAACGCTTTACGATGCCATTCAAAAAGGGCGAAAAAGCTCACTACCAAACGACAACATTGAAAGAGCGGTTAAGCGCGGCTCCGGTCAGGACGCGGATGCCATCGAGTATCAGACAATTTTCTACGAGGGTTATGGACCCAATGGAATTGCTCTGCTCATTGAGTGTTTAACGGACAATAAGAATCGTGCTGCCGCTGATGTGCGTCTGGCAGTCACCAGAAATGGCGGCACGATGGCTGATCCAGGAAGTGTTTCCTATCTGTTTAGTCGCAAAGGCGTAATCACAATTGAAAACGCGGACGGTGTCACCGAAGATCGATTGCTTGAGGTAGGTCTTGATGCAGGTATCGAAGACGTTGAGGTTCGAGAATCTAGCTTTGTGGTGATTACCGATCCGTCTGCCATGGTTGCAGTTAGAACGGCGTTGCAGTCGGCAGGTCTTGATTATGAAAGCGCAGATGTTGAGTTTGTTCCGGCTGCAAGCTTGCCGGTTGATGCTGATACTGCCCGCACGGTCTTCAAGCTAATAGAGGCATTGGAGGACTCAGATGAAGTTCAGAGTGTCTACGCCAATTTTGAC
The DNA here is from genome assembly GCA_009703635.1 of Actinomycetota bacterium. The sequence continues at coordinate 6,812 of WLFS01000021.1, read as the reverse complement.
ATCAGTCCGGAAGTTCTAGCCGAGCTCGAGGCTTAGTTGTGACAAAGATTCTTGGAATCGATCCGGGTCTTACTCGATGCGGAGTTGGAATCATTCAACTTTCTAGAGGTCGAAAACTTTCCTTAGTTGATGTTCGCGTTCTAGTGTCTCCAAAAGACGAAGCGCTAGATGCTCGAATAGGTTCCATTGGAAAAGAACTGGAAGCTCTTTTCAAGAAACACCGCCCTGATGTAGTGGCAATCGAGCGGGTGTTTTCTCAGCAGAACCTCACCTCCGTAATGGGAACGGCTCAAATATCTGGTGTGGCAATCTTTCTTGCAAACAAGTATTCGATTCCAATTGCAATGCATACTCCAACGGAAGTTAAGGCGGCGGTGACTGGTTCTGGACGAGCTGGAAAGGCTCAGGTGGGTCAGATGGTCGCGCAACTTCTTGGTCTCAACCAGATTCCTAAACCAGCTGATGCCGCCGACGCATTGGCCATCGCCATCTGCCAAGGATTTCGGGGTGTAAACACATCCACCAGTTACACCAAAGCCCAACTGAAGTGGAATGAGGCTGCGAAATCAGCCAGTGCAAAAAGCAAACGCTAAGTAGGCTAATGGCGTGATTGCCTCGTTGACCGGAATGGTCCTTTCTAGCTCTAATGGGCAAGTTGTGATTGATGTGGCCGGGGTCGGCTACTTAGTTCACACCACATCTTCCACAGTTGCTTCGCTTTCAGATGGGGCAAAGACAAGTTTCCATACCAGCCTTGTGGTCCGCGAAGATGCCCTAACTTTGTTTGGATTTGTTTCCCGGTCGGAGCTTGAAGTGTTCGAATTGCTTAGGAGCGTCAACGGTGTTGGCCCAAAGTCTGCCCTTTCTATCCTGAACCAAATGAGCGTTGAGCAAATTGCCCAAGCTGTTGCCGAAGAATCCGATGCTGCCTTCAAGGCTGTTTCTGGTGTTGGAGCTAAAACTGCCAAATTAATCACACTCACTCTCTCCGGAAAGATGTCGGCGCCGTCGAACAAGGGTGCCTCGTCCAATCAAAGCGAGAAGGCGGTCAACGCTCTACTGGGTCTTGGTTGGAGTGAACGTCAAGCCAGAGATGCCGTACATGAAGTCGGTAATCCTGAAATGACCGATAAGGATCTACTGAAAGCTGCACTGAAAACTCTTTCAAAGGCAAGAAAAGCGTGAGTGAACTTTTAGACGGGGCTGCAACAGAAAGCGATCTTGCCTTCGAGAGTGCACTTAGGCCAACCAGTCTGTCGGAATTTATTGGACAGTCCAAGGTGAAGCAGCAATTAGATCTTTTACTGAAGGCTGCTGCGTTGCAGAAGCGATCACCAGATCACATCCTTCTTGCCGGGCCTCCTGGGCTCGGGAAAACCACGCTCGCCATGATTGTTTCAAACGAAATTGGATCGGGTCTAAGAATGACTAGCGGTCCAACAATTCAACACGCAGGAGATTTAGCGGCAGTGCTGTCTTCCTTGAGTGCCGGGGAGGTTTTATTCATCGATGAGATTCACCGCATGGCTAGACCTGCTGAAGAACTTCTATACATGGCGATGGAGGATTTCCGAGTTGATGTAATGGTGGGTAAGGGACCCGGCGCAAGCTCAATTTCACTGGAGCTGGAGCCTTTTACTCTGGTTGGAGCTACAACAAGATCTGGAATGCTTCCCAACCCCTTGCGCGATCGCTTTGGATACACCGCGAATCTAGAGTTCTATGTTTCAGATGAGCTGCGTTTGGTTCTTGAGAGAGCTGCCAAAAAGCTGGAGCTTGATACTGAAGCTGAGGCTATTTCCTTGATTGCTTCTCGTTCTCGGGGAACCCCGAGAATTGCAAACCGGTTGCTTCGCAGAGTTAGAGATTACGCGCTGGTTGAAAACAATCAGAGAATTAGTCAGGGCCTTGCTGCGGCCGCCTTAGATCTATACGAAGTTGATTCTTTAGGTCTTGACCGATTAGACAAACAAGTTCTCTTGACTCTGATTCAGAAATTTGAAGGCAGGCCTGTGGGTCTTTCTACGTTGGCGATAGCGCTCGGGGAGGAGCCTGACACCATCGAATCGGTGGTTGAGCCTTACCTGCTTCGTGAGGGCCTTATCGAAAGGACCCCAAAGGGCAGGCAGGCTACAGCCCTTGCCCACCGGCACCTTGGCCTGCCGTTATAATCAAGAGGACGCATTTGCGTTCAAAGGCTTCCAGTAATCCCACTAGATAGGTACTTTTTCATGGACGACAGTCTTTTTCTGTTTCTTGCCTTGGCTTTTCTAGGCGCAATGCTGTTTTACTCAAGCAATAAGCGCAAGAAGGCGACTAAGACTCTGCAGGCTCAGATCGTAAAAGGCGCTTACGTGATGCTAACCAGCGGAATTTACGGAAAAATCACAGCAGTGCTAGAAAACCGAATTGAACTAGAAACTGCTTCTGGTCAGAAATTGCTCGTTGCAACTGGAGCTGTGAGAAGCATCGAGGAAGAGCTAAAGAAGTCAAAGCCAGCCTCCGCAGCTAAACCTGCTGCAAAGTCGGCTCCTAAGGCCAAATCACGTTCAGTAGCTAAAAGCCCAGCTAAGTCTTCGGCGAAGAAGAAGTAAGGTCAGTCAACTTGTCAGCGTCAAACTCCGTTAAATCTGCGCGCAAATCGCTTGCATGGCTGCTTGCGATTGTTGTCGGCCTAGCTGGTCTTATCGCAGTTGGCTCACTATCGGATGAGAACGCCAGCTTCACTCCAAAGCTAGCTCTTGATCTTCAGGGTGGTACCCAGGTAATACTTTCGCCTCTAGTTCTAGATGGCGAAGCCGTGACTCCCGAGCAGCTTGACCAGGCAGTTTCGATAATCCGTCAGCGTGTAGACGCCAGTGGTGTTAGTGAATCTCAGGTCATAACCCAAGGAGACCGAAACATCATTGTTTCCATCCCTGGAGTTCCGGACGAAAACACTCTTGCGCTTATCAAGGCTTCTGCAAAACTCGAGTTCCGAGCAGTTCTAGTCACAAGCACTGGTGCACCATCCTCGAGCGTTGATCAGCCAGAAACTGCTGTTGAAGGGGAGACTGTTAATGGTAAAGCGCCTGCAGAGGATCCAGCTGCTGAAGCAGCCGCACCAAACGTTCCAACTGCCACTCCTACCGACGCTAGCGATCTGAATTGGGTTTCACTTGATCTTCAGAAGCAGTTCGATGCTCTTGACTGCGCCTCTTCTTTCCGTGAACCAGGTCAGGTTGATGACCCAACAATTCCACTCATCACCTGCGATGTAGCTGGAACCCAGAAGTTTATTCTTGGCCCAGTTGAGGTCGAAGGTGCCAACATCTCCGATGCCACCAATGGCACTGTTCAGAGCTCGACAGGCGCCTCAACCAACACTTGGGCTGTGAACCTAGATTTTGATGCCAGTGGTACTCAAGCCTTTGCTGATGTGACGCAAAGACTGTTCCCTCTGACCAGCCCAAGAAATCAATTTGCTATCACCCTTGACGGCTACGTGATTACCGCACCCGCAACCCAAGCCGTTATCACCGGCGGATCTGCTCAAATCACTGGAAACTTTGATAAAGATTCATCGAAGGTTCTAGCCGATCAGCTCAAGTATGGTTCCCTGCCAATTGGATTCGAAGTTGAGAGCCAGGAAAACATCTCAGCTTCTCTTGGTTCCGAGCAGTTGACCAACGGTCTTATCGCGGGTCTTATTGGACTTCTTTTGGTGGTTGTCTACTCGGCCTTCCAGTACCGAGGATTGGCAATTGTGACTATAGGTTCCTTGATCGTGGCGGCAATCCTGGTCTACCTGTTTATTGCAGTTCTTTCCTGGAGACAGGGATACAGACTTTCTTTGGCGGGAGTGGCCGGTTTGATTGTGGCCATTGGAATTACCGTCGACTCATTCATTGTTTACTTTGAGCGAGTCCGAGACGAGATTCGCGAGGGCCGAACCCTCGAGGTCGCTGTCGAGAACGCTTGGACAAGAGCCCTTAGAACAATTCTTGCCTCCGACGGAGTGAGCTTTACCGCGGCACTAACTCTGTTCCTTTTGACAGTTGGAAACGTGAGAGGCTTTGCTTTCACACTGGGATTGACAACCATCGTCGATCTAATTGTCGTATTGATGTTTACTCATCCACTGCTTCGCCTGCTTGCTCGAACCAAGTTCTTCAGCTCCGGACACCCATGGTCAGGATTTGACTCGAAAGCACTTGAAGCATCTGGGTATGTCGGACGAGGAAAATTCCGAGTCTCGGGGACTTTGGCCTCAGGAAAAGTCGAGAAGGCTTCAAAAGAAGCCGAGAAACGCCAGAGCATTGCTGAGCGCAAGGCGCAGGCAGCAATTGCAGCAGCAAAGAAGACAGGTGACAAATAATGTCAAAGATTAAAGATCTCGGAAACGATCTTTACAGCGGCAATAAGTCCATTGACATCGTTGGTCGTCGCAAGGTGTTCTACTTAATTGGAATCGCAGTCGTTATTGCTTCGATTCTTATTCCGGTCCTTAAGGGTGGATTCAACTTCGGAATTGAGTTCCGCGGTGGTAGCGAATTCAGGATTGAGGGAGTGGCGAGCTCTTCGCAGCAGCTCGCTATTGACGCAGTTCAGTCTGTTGAACCAGGCAGTCAGCCGCTTGTGACCACGGTAGGTCTTGATTCAGTCAGAATTCAGACCGAACAGCTTGATGACACCGCTTCAGAAGAAGTGCGAATTGCTTTAGCTAGTGCCTACGGGGTTGAGTCTGGAGCCGTGACATCGTCCTTTATCGGAGCTAACTGGGGAGCAGATGTAACCGAGAAGGCATTAATTGCTCTTGTCGTTTTCCTTATTGTGGTCAGCTTGTTGATGGCACTGTATTTCAGAACCCTAAAGATGTCTGTAGCAGCACTTGTGGCGCTATTTCACGACGTTGTGATAACCCTTGGAATTTACGCACTAGTTGGGTTTGAAATCACTCCCGCAGCGGTTATTGGTTTCTTGACCATCTTGGGTTACTCGCTTTATGACACCGTTGTTGTTTTCGACAAGGTGCGCGAAAACACCCTCGATGTTGAATTCTCAGAGACCACGACCTTTGCCTCCCAGGTCAACCTTGCAATCAACCAGACCCTGGTTCGCTCAGTGAACACTTCTGTAGTGGCTGTATTGCCAGTGGCAGCCATTCTCTTTGTTGGAGCAACAGCCCTAGGTGCTGGAACTCTACGGGATATTTCACTTGCATTGTTTATAGGAATAATCGCCGGAACTTACTCTTCCGTATTCCTTGCTGGTCCGCTTTATGTTGACCTAAGATCGCGCGAGGGTAGATTCAAGGACAATACCGCTAGCGCGAAGCTATAACTGCTCGAACTTTCCTCCCATTAGGCTTGCTTCATAGCTAACAAATAGGGAGGAGCGTCGTGACCGATACCACCTCTAACTCCCTGCGTTCGAGACTCCCCAGGATCTTTGCAAAATCCGGAGCATATAACTCAGAGCTTCAGGCCGTTATACGTTCTGTCAAGGCAAATCACCCCAAAGCAGATGTATCCGTCATTGAGAAATCTTTCGTAGCGGCCGAGAAGGCTCATGCCACACAGCTTCGAAAATCTGGCGAGCCGTACATCACTCACCCCTTGGCTGTTGCTCAAATTCTTGCTGATCTTGGAATTGGCGCTACAACCATTGCGGCGGCTTTGCTTCACGACACAGTTGAGGACACTGAATACACTCTTGATTTCGTAAGGCGTGACTTTGGTGATGAAGTAGCGATGTTGGTCGATGGCGTCACCAAGCTGGACAAGCTCAAGTTCGGAGATAACACCCAGGCTGAGACAGTACGCAAGATGGTTGTTGCGATGTCTAAGGACATACGAGTCCTAGTAATCAAGCTGGCCGACCGACTACATAACGCACGAACTTGGAAGTTTGTTCCAGAAGAAAGCGCTAAGCGCAAGGCTCAGGAAACCCTAGAAATTTATGCTCCACTGGCTCATCGACTTGGAATCAGCACGATCAAGCTGGAGCTTGAAGATTTGTCCTTTGAAATTCTCTACCCAAAGGTTTATGAAGAAATTGTCAATCTGGTCACTCAGCGCACACCTAAGCGAGAGGAGTATATCGATTCCGTTATTAGTTCGATTGAAGAAGACCTAAAAGAATCGAAGATCAAGGGCAAGGTTGCAGGCAGACCAAAGCAGTACTACAGCATCTACCAGAAGATGGTGGTTCGAGGCAGAGAATTTGACGACATCTACGACCTAGTGGGAGTAAGAGTGTTAGTTCCAACCGTTAGAGATTGCTACGCGATTTTGGGTTCTATTCATTCCCATTGGAATCCGGTGCCTGGCAGATTCAAAGATTACATCGCAATGCCAAAGTTCAATTTGTATCAGTCTCTCCACACCACAGTGATTGGACCTGCAGGTCGAGCGGTTGAGATTCAGATTCGAACAACCGAAATGCACAATCGTGCGGAGTTCGGTGTAGCTGCCCATTGGAAGTACAAGGAGCAGGCTGGTACATCGCAGACCACCACCGAAGATGACATGCTCTGGCTCAAGCATCTTTCGGATTGGCAAGCTGAGACCCAGGACCCGGGGGAGTTCCTGGATGCTCTTAGATTCGAAATTGGTGCGAAAGAAGTTTACGTCTTTACCCCTAAGGGCAAAGTAATTGGACTTCCTTCAGGAGCAACCCCAGTTGATTTTGCTTATACCGTTCACACCGAAGTTGGCCATCGAACAATTGGTGCAAAGGTAAACGGAAGGCTTGTTCCACTCGAGAGCACCTTGAATTCCGGTGACGTGGTTGAGGTGTTTACTTCAAAATCCCTCGACGCTGCCCCGAGC